>VERM01000324.1 GCA_018882645.1 Ferruginibacter sp. | reverse complement strand
TTGTAAACTGGAGGATTTTCATCATAAATGTTCAATTGAACAACCGAACTTAAACCATGCACTAAACTGTCAGCAAAGAAGTTAATGCGTCATCTAACAAAACACCTTATACATATAAATTATTTTAATTTTAACAATTTTACGACTTATTCGCCATTCTAAAAAGGTTGTTTTTCACGAAAATCGGGGAGAAAAAAACACACAAGCTCCGGTGTTTTCACCTTTTGAAAAAATGTCAATTAACATAAATTTAATAATTATAAATACAATGACGAATTAATATGAACATAATAAATCTTTTGTTTCGTTTGTACTTGACTTTAAATGCAACATCATTGATATTAGTGGTGTATTTAGTAAAGGAGAAGAAAGTCATAAATGGGTGGTCATGCTATTTCGCAGGTTTGCCAAATTATATTTCCTATATTCTATATTTTGCTGTTACAATTCTATTAACATTTATAAGCTTGTTGCTTTCAAACAAATTGGCTGATGATAATATAGAAGATGAAAAAGGTAAATCGTCAATCCGTGAAATTGAACAAGCTAATAATGCCTATTTGCCAAGCTATTTGGGCTATTTTTTTGTTGCTTTAAGTATACCACATTGTGACGCATTAATTTTTGTTTTTGTGGTTCTGTTTCTGTTTACATTCTTATCTCAGACACATTATTTCAATCCTTTATTTTTAGTATTTGGCTATCATTTCTATTATCTGACAACTGTAACAAGCATCAAAATATTTTTAATTTCTAAAAGGAATTTGAAAAACCCAAGCGGACTAAATTTTCCTAATCTGAAACGTATTAATGATTTTACATTCATAGATAAAGACAAACAATAACATGAATCATCTTTTAGCAAAAACGAAAGGCAGAAACGGAACCTTTTTCAAAGTTATTTCCAACAGGCAAATTTTTAATTTGCCTGACGAGTTGAATAATGCAGTTGAATATAACTCCGATTATAAATTAGAAGATGATGAATGGTTTGCAATAACAGAATTTTCAGAAAAGGAATATTGCATTGACTTTTTAACAACAAGGTTTATTTCAACTGACTACAAACAATTGAATAGAGCAGGTTATACAAATATTGATTATTTGATTGCCTATCAGAAAGGTGTTTACTGTTTTCAGAAACTTTCAACAAATCAAATTATCCGGAAGAAGTATTTTTCAATTTCTGACCAACCCCATTTGGTGGAATCTCCAATAATTGTAATAAATGACCTTCCTGATGCAATTTATGTAAAAGATGCTGACACTTTGTATTTCAAAAGACTTCCAGCTGTAACGACAATTTTCAAAGGAATTTATGAACTTTATAAAGAAGCAACACAGGAAGAGACAGAGAAGTTTTTACAAAGAGACTTTATCAATCTAGACGAACATTTTACAGCAGATAACGTGAAAAAAGCAAACAGAAAACGTATAGCAATGGCTCAAGAAACATTGAATAAATTTAAACCGAGTGAGAAAAAGCAAATTTTCAGTTATATCCGTGAGTATTGTGTAGACTTACAGTTTGATGAAAATGTAGAGCACTTTTCAATATCAAATGAAGAAGACTTAAAAAAACTGCTTTACGGTATTGAACAGCGTTACTACACGACAAGAATTGGGAATGAAAAAAGACTAGCCAATTCAATTATTCCAGTATAACGGAAGGAATGATTTACCTTGTTCATCTAAGTCTTTCTGAAGAAGCTCCAAGTTGTCTTGAAAGAATAGAGCATAGTAGAACGCGAGTCCGCCATCCCGCTTGCTGAAATAGTAAAAAAGAAAAAAGAGCAAGTACTGATAATATCAATATGTTCCTTACTTATTTTGCCCAATTTTCCCCAACATCTCCATCAGCAGGTTCTTCATTTGCTTTTTTAATGATGCCGGACTTACAATTTTACAACAGGGACCGAGGGATAAAAGCCGGTTGATGAATTCGGGATTGATTTGAACCAACATTTCAATCTTAATACCGTTGGCTGTCTGTTGTATAATTTTTTGTGAATGGTGCAAGGGTTCCAGCTGAATGAGTTTATGATAAGGGTCTTGAATTAACAACACTACCTTTTGTGGCTTCTCATCCTTTTCCATAATGCCCACTGAATATTGCAGGAATTTTGCGGGATCAAAATCAAAGCGATGTTTCTGTGTCTTTTGAATAACCTCCAAATGCTGAATCCTGTCCAATGCAAAAGTGAGATAGTCTCCCCTATCTTCTACCCAGCCTATCAGATACCAGCGGTTGCGGTGTTCTTTGAGCAGTTTGGGATAGACGGAATAATCTTTTACTTCTTTTTTATAGATGTTCTCATAGTTGATTTTCAAAATCCACCTGTTTTTCAAAGCGGGTAAGATAGCGGCAATCCAGTCGTATCCGGTGGTGGAATTTCCAGTTTCAAATTGGATGTATTGATCAAAATCCTCTTCCTCCAGATCTAGCAGGAGATTAAAACGGGTGTTTATTTTTTCGA
>VERM01000323.1 GCA_018882645.1 Ferruginibacter sp. | reverse complement strand
CTTCAGGATGAATAGTACCATCTGTAACAACTTCCATGATTAATTTTTCAAAATCTGTACGTTGCTCCACCCTTGTATTTTCAATAACATACTTTACGTTCTTGATAGGTGTATAAATAGCATCAACAGGAATGTAACCGAAATGAGAATTTTTTTCTTTATGCTCTTCTGCAGGTACATATCCGCGACCTTTTCCTATGGTAATCTCGATATCTAATTTGGCACTGCTATCCAAAGTGCAAATCAACAAATCCGGATTCATCACCTCAAAAGCGGGAGAAGCATCTCCAATCATACCGGCAGTGAATTCTGTTTTGTTTTTTATGGAAAGTGTTATTTTTTCGGTATTCACATCATGTTCAACTTTAGATTTGAAGCGAACTTGTTTCAAATTGAGTATGATTTCCGTTACGTCTTCAGTTACACCTTTGATGGTTGCAAACTCATGATCGGCTCCTGAGATATTGACACCGATGATGGCATATCCTTCAAGAGAGTTTAGCAATACTCTGCGAAGTGCATTACCAATGGTTACTCCATAGCCTGGTTCCAAGGGACGAAATTCGAACTGAGCCTCGAAATCTGTGGCTTTCTGAAGAACGATTTTATCTGGTTTAACAAAATTAAAAATGGCCATTTGTATTTTGTTTTAAAATTTTTTAAAAGATTATTTACTGTATAATTCCACTATCAACTGTTCTTTGATATTTTCCGGAACGCTTTCTCTTTCAGGATATGCGATAAAGGTTCCTTTCAATTCACCTTCATTCCAGTCGATCCAGCTGAATTTAGGATTCTTTCCGCGAATGTTACTTGTAATGGTGGCGTTGGCTGCGCTTTTATTTTTCAGCCCGATGCTGTCGCCTGGTTTGCAACTGAAAGATGGGACATTGACCACTTCTCCATTTACGGTGATGTGTTTGTGACTCACCATCTGACGAGCTGCCTGACGGCTGGGAGCAATTCCCAGTCTGTAAACTGTATTGTCGAGACGCGCTTCAAGCAACTTGATGAGGTTTTCACCGGTAACACCTTTTTTTCTTGCAGCCTCTTCGAATGTTTTGCGGAATTGTCTTTCCAATACGCCATAAGTGTATTTGGCTTTTTGTTTTTCTTTAAGCTGAATACCATATTCGCTTAAAGTTTTACGTTTTTTGCTTGCACCGTGCTGACCGGGAGGGTTGCTGTTTTTTGTCAACCACTTGCCGTTGCCGGTAACCAACTCTCCAAACTTGCGGGAGATTTTTGTTTTGGGGCCTGTATAACGTGCCATAGTTTATTTAATTGACCTTTTAGTGTCGATGTATCATCTTAAAGGTCTTTTAAAATTGATGATACACCCGTTATTAAATATGTTTAGATAGTTTGATAAGTGTGAATACCCTTTATCATACATTCAGAATTAAGCAATTACTATACTCTTCTCTTTTTGGGAGGGCGACAGCCATTGTGTGGCAAAGGAGTAACGTCTTTGATCAATGATACTTCCAACCCACTTTGTGATAGAGAACGAATGGCTCCCTCACGTCCGCTTCCGGGACCTTTCACGAACACATCAACTCGTTTCAATCCTGCGTCAATGGCAGTTTTAGCCGCATCAGAGGCAGCCATCTGAGCTGCATAAGGTGTATTTTTCTTACTCCCTTTGAAGCCCATTTTACCGGCTGAAGACCATGCGATAACCTGACCCTGCTTGTTGGTTAAACTGATGATGATGTTGTTGAAACTCGCTACGATATGAGCGTCTCCATAACTGTCGACTTTAACGACTCTTTTCTTTGCCGCAGCTTTGGCGCTTGGGGCTTTTTGTTGTGCTTTTGCCATTTGCTTAATATAGGTAATCGTTTAAAAAATAATCCTGAGCGAATCAGGACTGAACCAACCCTCCTGCCGACTTATAAAGCAATCCGGCGTTGTTTCAAATGAAATAAGTCTGAATAAACAATGAAACCGGCCATTGAATGACCGGCATTTTTTTTATTATTTTTTAGCCACTTTTTTCTTACCGGCAACCGTTTTACGTTTACCTTTTCTCGTACGGCTGTTGGTACGCGTACGTTGACCACGAACCGGCAATCCTTTACGATGACGAAGGCCTCGGTAGCACGCGATATCCAGCAAACGTTTGATGTTTAACTGTGTCTCACTGCGCAAAGCACCCTCAGTCTTGAATTCAGAGTTGATGACATTACGGATAGCGGTTTGTTCATCGTCATTCCATTGATTTACTTTTTTATTCAAATCAATACCTGACTTTGTCAGAATATATCTGGCAGTTGAACGGCCAATTCCATAGATGTAGGTTAACCCTATCTCTCCTCTTTTGTTTTTTGGTAAGTCGATACCGGCAATACGAGCCATATTTTTTTATTGTTTTTGTTTGAATGATTTCATCAATAACATTAACCTTGCTTTTGCTTGAAGCGAGGATTTTTTTTATTGATTACATACAGACGGCCTTTTCTTCTCACGATTTTACAGTCTGTAC
>VERM01000322.1 GCA_018882645.1 Ferruginibacter sp. | reverse complement strand
TTTGAATGATCACTAATAATTAGGTATTCCAATCCCTGCTCCCGGGCAGCTTTGGCCATATCTTCCAATGAATCAGATCCATCACTCCACTGGCTGTGGCAGTGAATGATACCACGAATTTCACCGGCAGTAATGGTAGCAGGTAGTGGACCACTTTTTGCTTTTTCTATAATTTCCCCAAACTCACGTTGAGCAGGAGGAATGGGATGCAGGCCCGCCTGATCAAAAATATCTTCCTCACTTTGATAAACTGCTCCCGAAGGCCAACCGACTGATGTATTCCATTTTTCTATAAATTCATTAGCAGCACTCAATTCAAATTGACATCGATAAATATGATCCGGGGCAGAAAACATGATTTGCACCTGTATGCCCTCCCGGCTGGTGCATACCATTTCCTGATCCTTTACAGTATCAATAGTAAAAAACCAATCAATGAGTTGTTGCCTTAGTTCATTTACAGGAATAGAAGTAACCAATGTTAAGTAGGGAATGATTTCCATTTGTCTTCTCCATGCACCCGCTGCAAGTGTAATGCAATTCGGAAAATTGGTTATCAAACGTTCTAATAAATGTTGCGCCCAGGGATCTATTTCAGCAAATAAAAATTGACCCTGGTGCTGTAAATAAAACTCGATGGCTTCCCGAATGTTTTTTTGTGTTTTTTCCCCAAAACCCTTGTACAGAGTAAGTCTGTTTTCATTACAGGCATAGAGCAATTCACCCAAAGTTTCAATTTCCAATTCTTTCCAGATAGTTGCGATCTTTTTAGGACCTAGTCCCTTGATGGAAAGCATCTCCATGATTCCGGGAGGTGTTTTTTTTAAGTATTCCAGAAGGAGTGTGCATTCTCCCGATTCGATTTGCTCCTGAATTTTTTTTCCGATGGCATCTCCGATTCCTTTTAGTGCATTGATTTGGGAGGTAGAAAGAGATGACAAGGGAACATTAAGTTGGTTGATTTGGTAAGCAGCATTGGAGTAGGAGCGTGACTTGAAAGAATTATCTCCATGGATATCCATCAGTTTTGCTAATAGCGCAAAATTGTCAGCAATTTGATCGTTGTTCATAAGTCATTTTTCATATCTCAGTTTGGAAGATAAAAAAAGTCCCGGGTTACCGGGACTTTTAATCTATTTGTGCTTAAAAGCGAAGAATTACTTCTTCTTAGCAGCTTTCTTAGGAGCAGCTTTTTTAGCAGCTTTCTTAGGAGCAGCTTTCTTAGCGGCTTTCTTAGGAGCAGCTTTCTTAGAAGCTTTCTTAGGAGCAGCTTTTTTAGCGGCTTTCTTTGGAGCAGCTTTCTTTGCAGTTGCCATGTTTAAGAAATTTAATGGTTAGTTAATACATTAAAAGTATAAACATATTTTCAACTAACAAAAAAAATTTTTTTTTATGCCGTTGCGGGAGTATTGATAACAGATACTGTGGTCTTGTTGTCTCTTCCTTTTTTGTATTCAACTAAACCATTGGTCAGTGCGAACAAAGTGAAATCAGTTCCAACACCAACATTTTTTCCGGGATGATAAACGGTACCGCGTTGACGAACGATGATGTTACCTGCAAGTGCCGGTTGACCACCATATATTTTTACTCCGAGTCTTTTGCTTTGCGAGTCCCGGCCGTTCTTTACACTACCTTCTCCTTTTTTGTGTGCCATGATAAATTCTTTTTTGGATAACTAAAACTCTTGTCTGAATGTAAATGGAAAGAAAAAATTAAGCGATGCTTTCAATCTTAATCTGGGTATAATGTGTTCTGTGACCATGTTTCTTGCGAAACCCCTTTCTTCTTTTCATTTTAAAAGCAATCACTTTGTCCCCCTGTACCAGATCATTCAATATTTCTGCCTGCACAGTAGCTTTAACCTGCTGACCGGCGGTAACCTGACCATTTTTTTCCAGCATCAATACCTGGTTGAACGATACTTTGTCACCTGTTTTACCGGACAGATGGGGTACAAATAACTGCTGACCTTCTTTAACTTTGAATTGCTGGCCTGCAATAGTAACAATGGCTAACATAATTTCCTGAATTTGGGACGGCAAAGGTAAGCAATTTCCGGAAGAAATCCCCTAAATTTTTAAAAAAACAGCTCCTACCAGTCCAATTATACACTTTTTAGCCGGAATGGGAATAAGTGTTTGACCGTAACTAATTTATACACAATTTAAAAAACCAATAACGAAACCTTCCCTCTCAATCCCATTCATTCTGGCTATTTTTGCCCTTCAAGCCCCCTTATGCTGCTACAACTGACAGCGAAATTGGCACGACCTTATGCCAACTATATCTACAGATCTCTCCGTCGCGGCATGCTCACAGCAGCATCTGACCAGGAAAAAATTCTCGCAGATCTGCTGAAGCAGGGAAAAAAAACCCAATTCGGTAAGGATCACGCTTTTCAGGACGTAAACAATGCAGCAGAATTTGCCCGTTCTGTCCCGATTAGGGACTACGAACAGTTGAAGACCTATATAGAAGCCGTTAAAC
>VERM01000321.1 GCA_018882645.1 Ferruginibacter sp. | reverse complement strand
CTTCAAGGAAATGATACCACTGCAAAGGTCCTGAAAGATGCAGGGCTGACAGAGAAAGGATTGATCGTTTCCATAAAAGAATTAAGAAAGGGCTCAACGATAACTTCTCAAACACAAGAGACGCAATTCAATGCGTTGAATAAGTATGCCAAGAATTTGATTGAGATGGCAAGGGTAGGCAAATTGGATCCTGTTATCGGTAGAGATGAGGAAATCAGAAGGACGTTGCATATTCTCAGCAGACGTACAAAAAATAATCCAATTCTTGTTGGTGAACCCGGGGTGGGTAAGACGGCTATTGCAGAAGGTCTTGCCATGCGTATCGTCAACGGGGATGTTCCGGATAATTTGAAATCAAAAATTATTTATGCGCTGGATATGGGGCAGCTTATTGCCGGAGCGAAATACAAAGGTGAATTTGAAGAGCGTTTGAAATCTGTGGTAAAAGAAGTTACGGGAAGTGACGGTGAGATTGTTTTATTCATAGACGAAATACATACACTCGTCGGTGCTGGTGGCGGTGATGGAGCTATGGATGCTGCCAATATTCTTAAGCCGGCACTGGCAAGGGGCGAACTCCGCGCCATTGGAGCCACCACTTTAAACGAATATCAAAAATATTTTGAAAAAGACAAAGCACTGGAGCGTCGTTTTCAGAAAGTACTCATAGATGAACCTTCAACGGATGATGCCATCTCCATTCTGAGGGGATTGAAAGACAGATACGAAACCTATCATCATGTCAGGATAAAAGATGAAGCCATCATTGCGGCTGTTGAACTCTCGCATCGCTATATTTCCGATCGTTTTCTTCCGGATAAAGCCATAGATCTGATTGATGAAAGTGCCGCAAAGCTAAGGCTGGAAATGAATTCAATGCCCGAAGAACTGGATTCTCTCGAACGTCAGATCAGACAACTGGAAATAGAAAGAGAAGCCATAAAACGTGAGCAGGATGAAATCAAACTCAAAGAGCTCAATACAGAAATTGCCAACCTCTGCGTGGACAGAGATACATACAAGTCGAAATGGAAAGAAGAAAAAGAGATCGTAGAAAAAATTCAAAATGGAAAAGCAACCATTGAAAAATTCAAGCAGGAGGCAGAACAAGCGGAGAGAAATGGAGATTATGGTAAGGTAGCCGAAATCAGATATGGTAAGATTAAGGAGCAGGAGAGTTTAATTCTGGAGAGTACAAAAAAATTGAGTGAGCTTTCTGAAAAAAGATTACTGAAAGAAGAAGTGGACGCAGAAGATATCGCCGAAAGCGTTGCAAAAAGTACGGGCATTCCCGTTTCAAAAATGATGCAAAGCGAACGCGATAAATTGCTTCATCTTGAGGATGAATTGCACAAGCGTGTTGTGGGACAGGAAGAAGCCATCGAGGCTGTGGCCGACGCCATTAGAAGGAGCAGAGCCGGTTTGCAGGATGTAAAAAAGCCCATCGGTTCGTTTATTTTTCTGGGTACCACAGGAGTTGGAAAGACCGAACTAGCCAAAGCCCTTGCTGAATATCTATTTGATGATGATGCCATGATGACTAGAATCGACATGAGTGAGTATCAGGAAAAACATTCAGTGAGCCGTCTGGTGGGAGCTCCTCCGGGATATGTGGGGTATGATGAAGGTGGACAGTTGACCGAGGCGGTGAGAAGAAAACCCTATTCTGTCATTTTACTTGATGAAATCGAAAAAGCGCACCCTGATGTATTCAATATTCTGCTTCAAGTATTAGACGATGGACGCCTTACAGACAACAAGGGCAGGGTAGTCAATTTCAAAAATACCATTGTGATCATGACCAGTAATATGGGCAGCAACATTATCCAGGAAAATTTTGAACAAGTCAATGAGCAAAATAAGGAATCGATTGTTGAAAAGGCTAAAGCTGAAGTGGTCAATTTACTTAAACAAAATATACGGCCCGAGTTTTTAAATCGAATCGATGAGGTCATCATGTTTCAGCCGCTCATGATCAGTGAAATTAGGGGAATCATCCAGATTCAGCTGAATGAGTTGAAAAAAATGGTTGCCAAAAACGGAGTCGATATTGTGTTCAGTGACTATGCCATAGATTATTTGGCAGAAAATGGCTATGATCCACAACTTGGCGCAAGGCCACTCAAACGACTGATACAAAAACAAATTGTGAACCAGTTGAGCAAGAAATTGCTTTCAGGAGACGTTAATAAATCACTGACGGTTCTGGTTGATGTTTTTGATGGCGTGGTGGTTTTTCGTAACGAATTACTGAACAAAGCGACTGTTTAAAATGCTAACAAAATATTAAGAAATTCTAAGTAATTGAAAATCAGCTAATTGTGACTTTTCCTTAACTTTTTATATAAATGGTTGTTTAAACCATGCAATTTTTATTACCTTCAAACCGTTCGTTAAAAAATGAATATTGGAATAAATAATTTTTAAATTAATTTAATACATAATAATTAAGGCATTCAAAAAAGAAATAGTAGAAATTATAGAACCTAAAGACGTATTTGTAGGG
>VERM01000320.1 GCA_018882645.1 Ferruginibacter sp. | reverse complement strand
TGGTAGCTCTACCCTGACTGTAAGAACCCAACAAATCCCTAATTAATATTTAAAAATTTTAAAAGAAAAATAATGAAAAAATCATTACTCACCTTCATTAGTTCATTCCTATTCATTCTTGCATCATTTGGACAAGACGAAGAAATATTTCAAGCCAGCATAAAAAGCGGATCTACTTCCAATTCCGTGATGATTGTTTTAAAATCAAACACCACATTTTCCGGTTCAATTGATAATTTGTTGTTCACTTTGCAAATCCCCAATACATTAAGCCCTCAACCCACAGCCACCATTAAATCCAATCCTTTGGAGACCAATGTACCCGTATCAACTTACGCTACACAGGTAATCAATGAGGGAGGGTTTTACAACTATATTTTCAATTCCACTCAATCAGGAGCAGCAGCTTTGAATTTTACAAGCAGTGTTGAGTTTAATGCATTGGAAGTTGAATTTACCGGCGGACCCGTTGGGCTGATATCTGATGTCAGACTTGCACATTTATCAGATGGTGGCGAAAGCGGATTTGCCCAATTCTATATTGAAATAGGTGGTGGAAACAAAACAAATTACACCAACCAATTTTATGGAACCAGTTCAAATGGAGGTTCTTTCAGCAGTGGTTCGTTCGCTACTATTTCGAATGTTACTCTTCCTATTAAACTGATTAACTTCAATGCAGCTAAATCCAATAATGATGCCATCCTGAGTTGGACAGCAGCCAATCAAACGGCTAGCAACAAAAGATTTGATGTTGAAAGAAGCATTGACGGCAGAACCTTTATTAAAATAGGCAATACTGATGTAAGATTCAATGGCAATACCACAGAATCTTATCAATACATAGATAGAAACATATCTTCTCTAAGAAGTGGTTCATTATATTACAGAATCAGACAAGTAGACATTTACAATAAATACAGTTATAGTCAGGTTAGAAATATAGCTTTAACTGAACAAAAAACAGCCAGCATCTTCCATAACCCAGCCTCTGTATCGTCAACTTTAAACTTTGAATTGGCATCAGCTCAGAAAGTAAGTATAACCGTTAGAGATATCAATGGGAAAGTTATTTCAACATTCCAGCAAGATGCCGCCAAAGGACTCAATCAGGCTAAAATCAATGTCAACAACCTTTCAAAAGGAAGATACAACGTAACAATCGCTGATTCTGACAATAACGTCCAGACATTACCGCTTATTAAGCTGTAATTTTATACATTTAACCTCATTAAAAAAGGAGCTGAAATTCAGCTCCTTTTTTATTAACTTATTTTGAGGAATGGTCTCGGACGAAAATCTGATTTATAAGTCTAAACCTCTAAACCCCTACACCATTCAACCGGTTTTTTTATTGCCCCTGCCCTAATGAATATGCCGCTTTACCGTCAAATGAATATAGATTCTCCGTTTTAATGGTATCTATATTTTCTTTATTGGCACTTGTCAGCAATTCAATAATACCAGCTTTATTGATTTCGGAACCCTCTACTGGCTTGAAACGACATCTCCAGTGATCCGTACAGAAAGTCTCTTTGAATCCATCAGGCCATACTTTGATACCTCTGTTTGTGATCATAGATAATTTAACACCGGCAGTTTCAATTTTCTTAACTTTCTCTGCCAGCTCATTTGGATCTAAACCAGCCCAGTGAACAAATACGTCAACTCCAACCAACTCTTTTTTAGCCGGAGCTTTTCTAATGTATTTAGGAAGATTCAAGGCTGAATTATTTGAATAAGATACCGCTTTAAAAATAGCTGGCTTGTTGCCCAAATTAGCAATTACGGCCTGAGCAAATTCTTTCGTTCCAACTTTTTGTTTACTCACATCTTCTTTATAAATATCATACGTATGAATACCATCCTCAATTGTTTTCAACCATGCATTTTGTACTTTCTCCGCTACTTCTGTCTGGCCGATATGATTCAACATCATAATCGCTCCCTGCAATAAACCTGAAGGGTTGGCTGCATTCTGACCTGCTCTTCTAGGAGCAGAACCGTGAATGGCTTCAAACATGGCGCATTCTTCACCGATGTTGGCTGATCCAGCCAATCCTACAGAACCGGTAATTTGCGCAGCCACATCCGACAATACATCTCCATATAAGTTTGGCATTACAATCACATCAAATGCCTCTGGTGTATCGGCCATTTTAGCCGCACCGATATCAATGATCCAGTGTTCGTTTTCAATTTCAGGATATTCTTTTGCGATTTCGTCAAATACCTGATGAAACAACCCATCAGACTGTTTCATGATATTATCTTTGGTAAAGCAGGTTACTTTTTTTCTGTTTTGCTGCTTCGCATATTCAAACGCATAACGAACAATCTTTTCGCAACCGGGTCTGCTGATCAGTTTCAAACACTGAACCACTTCATCCGTTTGCTGATGCTCGATACCTGCGTATAAATCCTCTTCATTTTCCCTTACAATCACAATATCCATTACCGGATGCTTGGTTTTAACGAAAGGATGCAGACTCACGCATGGCCTTACAT
>VERM01000023.1 GCA_018882645.1 Ferruginibacter sp. | reverse complement strand
ACAATACGTTGCTGGTTCTGGCTTTCAAAAACGATGGTCTTGTATCAAAAACAGGGGGCAGGATAAAAAATATCCAATCCTCAACCAACAACACAGCAGGCATACCAAAGATTTCAGCAGAGTTAGCTGTAATAGCTGCATTGTCTGACAGAAAATGTTACTCCTCCGGCAAGCCGATAGTCATGGGGGGACAGGCAGATGGGCATAAAATTATTTTTGACGATATGGGAATCTGCAGAGAAAAGATTACTGCAGAACTGATGTGGGTTCCAGTTGATGAATCTAAAAAAGTTGTGCTATGCTGGCAAATCTATTTTATTCCCAAAACAACATCAGACTATTGGATGGTAAGAGTAAATGCGATGGATAACAGTATTGTAGATATGAACAACCTGACTACATATTGCAACTGGGGAAATCATCATGAAGAAGATGAAGATGATAAAAACAATAACGAAAATCCTGAAAGTCAAGATGCATCCACAAAGGCCTGTGCCTCACAATCAGGAGTAGACAATGCATCCTACAGGGTAATTCCATATCCCGCCGAAAGTCCGATACATCCAGGCGGAACTCCGACCATAGTAACAAACCCATGGGAAAATGCACCAGGAAATGCCACCTCCTTAAAATGGCATAGCACTGGCACCGTTGATTACAGCAACTCAAGAGGGAACAATGTATGGGCCAATGAAGATCGAAAAGGAACCAACAGCGGTGGCAATACAGCCAATTCAGCCACTAGCTCTGCACCATTGAGCTTTGATTTCACTCCTAATTTTTTACAATCCCCAACACAAACTGCACCCAATCCCAATCAACAATTTTCCATCACAAATCTTTTTTACTGGAATAATGTTCTTCATGATATTTCATACATCTATGGGTTTGATGAGGCGGCTGGGAATTTTCAGGTAAATAACATGGGCAGAGGAGGATTGGGTAATGATCCCGTATTAGCAGATGCTCAGGACGGAGGCGGTACCAATAACGCCAATTTCGCCACACCTCTAGATGGATCAAGTCCAAGAATGCAAATGTATTTATGGAATGGAAACCCTCAGAAGGACGGATCTGTAGATAACGGTATCGTAGCGCATGAATTCGCTCATGGAATAAGCACAAGATTGACAGGCGGGGCAAGTCAGGTGGGATGTATTTCCAATGATGAAAGTATGAGCGAGGGGTGGAGTGATTATTACGGTTTAATGTTTACGCAGGATTGGGCCAATTCGAATCTGAATACGGGCTTCAATAATCCTAGATCGATAGGTACTTATGCAATCGGACAAACACCCGGCGGGAGTGGACTCAGAACAAAAAGATATTGCACCGATTTTGCTGTGAATGACAAAATATACAGCAAAAGTATAGACGCTCAAGTCCATACCAGAGGAGAGCTCTGGTGTGCTGTACTATGGGATATGACATGGAATATCATCAACCAAACAGGGAAAATCAGTCCAACGCTTTATAAAGTAAACGATGGTGGCGGAAATACGATTGCACTTAAATTGGTAACTGAGGGTTTGAAATTACAACCTTGTTTCCCTGGTTTTATAGATGGAAGAGATGCCATACTGAAGGCGGATGAAATACTATATGGAGGCATTCACAGCTGCTCAATCAAAGAGGCATTCAGAAGAAGAGGAATGGGCGCCTATGCATCACAGGGATCATCAACCAGTATAACGGATCAGACAGCAGATTTCAGCTCAGGCGATGTCACTCTATTACTGACACAAAATATTACACAAGTTCCTGAAGGGCAAAATATAATTTTCACCAACACAATAAGTGCCGGTAACTGCAGTGGTATCAGCAATTATCTCTTAACCGATACACTTCCGACAAATGTGACTTATGTCAGCGGAGGAACATACAATCCCGCCAACAGAGTTGTGAGCTTCCCCGTTAATATTGGTGCCGGACAAATACAGCAGTATATTTTTTCTGTAAAAGTAAACTCCGGAAGTTATTTCCCTACGGTGAATTTATTTGAAGATTCAGTCACACAAACAGCGTATACAAATAAATGGGTTGCTTCACCTGCCAGCGGAAAATTCTGGTCTGTTTCGAAAAAAAGAAGTTTCAGTCCACAAAGTTCTTACTACTCTTCAGATCCTATAAATGCAAGTGATCTTTTTTTGACCTTAAAAACCCCCATCGCACTGGGAGCCAATCCGCCAAAATTCAGTTTCCGTCACTGGTACAATACCGAATATACTTATGACGGCGGCGTACTTGAAATCAGCACTGACGGAGGTTCCAGCTGGAAAGATCTCCAGAACAACATAATTGAAGGATCGTATAATGCAACAATGGACGCCAGCTCTGTACTCTCAAAAAGGAAAGCATGGACAGGAAACAGCAATGACAGATTCATTAAATCTGTTGTTGACCTCAAGTCTTATGCCAACAACAATATATTGTTGCGATTCAGATTCACTACTGATTTAGGGACGAATCTTGAAGGATGGTATATTGATGAAATCCGTTGTAAAGAAGAGCCCCTGGTTGAAATGAAAAGTAACCTGTTCAATACAGACGGAAAAAGAATCAGCCTCAGCGATACGACAACATCCATACTTCCCTTCTCCGCCTGCGAGTCAGCATCCATTGTTTCTCAACCCAAAAACACCAAGGCATGTGTAAATGGCAGTGCCACATTTGAAGCCATTGCCGGCGGAAGTTCTATTGTGTACAGCTGGCAAGTTAGCAAAGACAACGGATTGACCTACAATGAAATCCCTAGCGCGTCGGGCAAGACATTAACATTGAACAATCTTTCGACAGATGACAACAACAATCTTTACAGAATGATTGCGGAAAACAACTGTCCTTCATCCATGACTTCAAACAGTGCAAAACTTTCAGTGAGCGACCCGATAACAATCACCAACCAGCCAAAAAATCTGGTATTGTGTGCTCAGGAAAATGCCTCATTCAGTGTGGAGACTTCTTCACCCGGTAAAATTCAGTGGCAGTTCAGTACCGATGGTGGAAATGAATTCATTGATATACCAAACGAAAACAGTTCGGTACTCACAATAAATAATGTGTTTGCAACGATGAACGGTGAACAATACCGTGTTTCTTTTGAAAGTTGCGATAGAAATGAATACTCGGCCGTGGCATTGCTGACGGTCAACAGTGGGCCTTTTATCATTGAACCCCCGGTTGACATTTCCGCATGCACAGGAAATAATGTTACCATCAATGCGAATATTGAGGGTACATCTTTAAGTTTTCAGTGGCAGGAAAGTACAGACGGTGGAGCGAGCTATACAGATTTAATCAATGAAACAGGAATGTCACTCACGCTTAATAACGTTTCGGGTTCGATGAACAACTACCGGTACAGGATAACTGCAAAAAGTGCGGCATGTCCGGGTACGGTTACTTCAAATGCTTCAGTACTTACGGTAGGCAATACCACAAACATTCTTGAGCAGCCGGTTTCAACGAGCAGCTGTAAAGGTGACGTTGCGCTTTTCAAAGTGAATGCAGAGGGTCCAAAACTTACCTATCAATGGCAGGTGAGTACGGACATAGGTAACAGTTACACCGACCTCAGCAATGAAAAAAATGCAAGCTTGGTACTACAAAATGTTACAAATGAAATGAACAACAATCTATACAGAGTGCTCATTGGAAGCGATTGCAGTACAAAGCTGCTTGCTTCGGATTCTGTTATGCTTACGGTGTATCCATTGACAGCGATTACCGAGCAACCTAAAAACGCCGGTGTCTGTTTGAATGGCAATGTCAGTTTCAATGGCAATGCTGTTGGCAATGCTTTAAGTTATCAATGGCAAGTGAGTTCTGATGGCGGAAATACATTTTCGGATATGCCTAATGAAAACACAAAAAAACTGACCATAAGCAATGCGTCATTATCGCTACACAACAACAGATACCGCCTCCAGGTCAAAGGAGTACCCTGCGGTTCGACTACTTCAGGCGTTGCATTATTGAGCGTTACTACTCCGGCCGTCATAAATGAACAGCCCAAAGACACTGCGGTATGTGAGAAAAATCAAGCAAGATTTTCTGTAAAGACCAGTGGCTCAAATCTGGGTTACCAATGGCAGGTTAGCAATGATATTGGAAATACCTTTAGCAATATAGGTAACGGCAACGAAAGCACGCTAATAATATCAAACACTAGCCTTTCGTTGAAGAACAATCTTTTTAAAGTGATTGTGAGTGAAATCAACTGCGGAAGTGTCTCATCTGATTCCGCAATATTGATGGTAAACGCGCTGCCTGCTGTGAAGATTGTGGCAACACCATCAAATGCCGTTTTGCCCGGACAAACCATCACACTCGCTGCAAACACATCGTCAGTGATCAACAGTTACAAATGGTATCTGAATGGAAATTTAATCAACAGTCAAAACGGAGATAAGATTATTATCGGATCAGATAAAACCGGAAATTACTCTGCAATGGTAACTGACAACAAAGGTTGCAGTACTATGTCAGAGTCAATCAATGTGAAGGATTCAGCAATCAATGCCACATTAATTTACCCCAACCCAAACAAAGGCCGGTTTGTTGTAAGAAATGAAGTGTATGAAAGCAATAACAAAGGAAGAACAATTAAAATGTTTGATTCCAAAGGTGCGCTGGTATTTTCAAACAATTATACAGTCAGTTATAGTTATCAGCCGATGGAGGTGGTTGCAAACGAGCTCAGTGATGGATTATATCTGTTGATGCTTACAGACGAAAAAGGGAATGTATTGAAATCATCCAAGCTGATCATCACGAGATGATGTCAGAAAAAAGGAATCCTAACGTATGTTATGGATGTATTCGTTGTTCTTAAATTGTTTTTTCACATCATTTAAATCTCTAAGAATACTTGCATCGATAAGCGTATCGCCGACCTCTAATGTGAAGCCGCCAATCAGTTCGTCTTTGACAGCAGTCTGCAACTGAACTTCCTTGTATGGCGTGTTGCTTTTGATTTTTTGGAGAATGATTTCTTGAAGATCACTGCTCATAGGAACAGCAGTAGTAATTTTAACTTCCTTAATCCCTTTGTATTCATTGTATTGATACGTGAAGGCTTTGACTATTTCCGGCAAATTACTTTCTCTGGTTTTATTTACCAACAATTTCAGAAAAGCTGAGGTTAGTTCATTGACTTTACCAGCAGTAATAGAATCAAAGATTTTATCTTTTTTTTCCGGACCGATAACGGGACTTTTTAAAACATTTACAAAATCGGAGTTGGTTTTACAAATAGATTGCAGCAATTTCACATCACTATATACCTCTTCGAGCTGATTTCTCTCCAGTGCCAAATCGAGTAAACTTTTTGCATATCTGCCGGCTAATCTTGGGTTGCTCATTATACTGTTTTTATACGCCTTTTAGTTCAATTTAATTTCTTCTGCGAGTTGTTTGATGTAGTTTTCCTGTTGTCCTTTTTCAGACAGCTCTCTTCTCAATACTTTCTCACTTACTTCAACAACCATTTTCCCTACCTGATTTTTAATATCGGTCAGTGCCGCCAGTTTTTGATTGTGAATAGAATCATGAGCTTCGTGAATGATTTTTGCCGCCTGAGCTTTTGCCTCTTCTTTGGCATCGTTGATGATTTTTTCTTTAATCTCTTTGGCTTCTTTCAACATAGCAGCGCGCTCCTCCTTGGCTGAAGTCAGCAATGCTTCATTTTCACTTTTCAATTGAGCCATTTCCTGCTTTACCTTCTCTGCTGAAGCGATGGAATTGGCTATATTGGTTTCCCTATCGTTTAACCCTTTAAGAATTGCCTTCCATGCGTATTTTCTCAGAATAAAAAACACAATCAGAAATGCAAGTAAAGTCCAAACTATTAATCCTAAATGCGGCAATAAAAGATCCATATCGAATAATATTAAATATTAAAATTGAAATCGTTCATTTTAAAATTTACTGCATCCTCCGCCCTTTGCATTGGATGCAGTAATGAAAAAGCAATTAAGCTTTCAGTACAGCCAATAAGCCTGCGATAACTGCGAAAAGGGCAACACCCTCTACGAACGCAGCAGACAGGATCATGTTTGCACGGATGTCGTTAGATGCTTCCGGCTGACGGGCAATGGCTTCTACAGCGCCTTTACCGATTTGACCGATACCGATACCGGCACCGATTGCGGCAAGGCCTGCGCCAATTGCACCACCCAGGTGAGAAGTACTAACATCTGCTAACAAAGTCAATAAACTCATGATACTTGGTTTATAGGTGAATAAAAATTACGTTGTTGCCACATCATGATGATGAACTTCAGTGTCATGATGTTCGTGATCATGTCCTCCTTCAAATGCCTGACCTATAAATACCGACGTAAGGTTGGTAAATATAAAGGCCTGAATGAATGCCACCAGCAATTCAATAAAATACATGAATACGGTAAAGAGAATGGAGATGGGAGAAAAACCCCAACCTGCTCCTTTACTCATGGCGCCAAATATGAAGATGAGGGATATGAAACTTAAGATGATGATGTGTCCTGCCACCATATTGGCAAAAAGACGGATAATCAATGCGGCTGGCTTGATAACGAGAACGCCTAGTAGCTCCACAGGTATCAGAATCAGTTTAACCAAGAAAGGAACTCCGGGAGGCCATAGTACGTGCGCCCAGAAATGACCGTTGGTACTGGCAAGAATCACGATAGCGGAAACCACTCCCAACACAATGGTAAAAGCTGTGTTACCGGTTACATTAGCAGATCCGGGTATCAGTCCAAATAAATTGTTGATCAGAATGAAAAAGAATACGGTAAGCAGATAAGGCATGTATTTCTCCCATTTGCTGCCCAGATTGGCTTTTGCCACATCGTCTCTGACGAAAGTGACGATGGGCTCGATGGCGTTTTGCCAGCCTTTCGGAGCGGAGGTGACTCCATATCCTTTTTTGTATTTTCTGGCTATACCTGTTAAAAGTAATACCAAAACGGTCAGCGCTAAAATCATTTGTACTACATTTTTGGTAAGCGAGAAATCATAGACTTTTGATCCATCTTCAGCCTTAATGACGCCATCAGACAAAACATATCCGTTGTATGATGCATGACCATGTTCAAATCGAGATGAAGAGAATATAGACCATCCTTTATTTTCTGAATATAAAATCACCGGTAAAGGAATTGTAGCATGAAATTCTCCGGCAGTAAAAAAGTGAAACTCATGTGCATCCTTAATGTGATCCATGATGATTTTTGCGGGATCTAGTTTCTCTTCGGTTTTTTCATGATGGCCTTCGATGTTCTCGTGTTTATTTTCCTGTCCATGAACAACGGTAGAAAAAACCAACATAAAAAAGGTAAAAACCAATATCTGTAAGGATTTAAAGCACTTCTCTGCCATATCTTTCCTGAATTTTGCGCAAAGATAAGGTCATGAGCGTTAAAATAAAAATAGACATAATAAATTTTCGATATGCCTATATTAAAATATGGGTTATCTCCATTGTAATAAATCAGATATTTGGATTGCCCTCAGCAAAAAATTGAGAATGATACAAGTCAAAATAATGCCCCTTTTTTTGTAAAAGCTCTTCGTGACTTCCCATTTCCTTTATTTCTCCTTTGTCGAGTACCAGGATGATATCTGCCTTTCTGATGGTACTCAGTCGGTGAGCAATCACAATGGAAGTCCTTCCGAATATCACCTTATCAATCGCATTTTGAATTAAAGATTCCGTCTCGGAATCCACGGAGGAAGTGGCTTCATCCAGAATGAGTATAGACGGATTGTACAACAAAGCTCTGAGGAATGAAATCAATTGCCTCTGACCCATTGAAAGTGTTGCCCCTCTTTCCATTACATCATAACGATACCCCCCCGGCAATCGCATGATAAAATCATGCATATCAATCATTTTTGCAGCATTCACAACCTGTTCGTATGTTATATGTGGATTCCTCAAGGTAATGTTATCCAAAAGGGTACCGCTGAATAAAAAAACATCCTGCAGTACAACTGAAATGTTCGATCTAAGCTGTTCAATTGGATAAGATTGCACCGGGATGCCATCAATTTGGATAATCCCCTTTTGATGAGTGTATAGTCTGTTGATTAAACTTACAATAGAGGTCTTGCCGCTGCCTGTATTACCCACCAATGCAAATGTTTTTCCGGATGGCACTTGAAAAGAAATATCTTTTAATACATATTGATTGGGTTGATAAGAAAACCAGACATGCTTAAACTCCACATCACCTTTGAACTTATTGGTCTGTTCGTGAGAAACATCTGTATTTGTCTGATCCGGAGTTACGTCATCGTTATCCAACACTTTAAAAACGCGTTCGCCTGCAATCATACCCATTTGCAGCACGTTGAATTTATCGGCAATCACCCTAAGCGGTCTGAACAAAAGATTCAGACACAAAATAAAAGAAGTAATGATCCCCGCCACTTTTTGTGCCTCTTGTTCAGGAAGTGCTATGGATTGTCTGGCAGCCCACCATACCATCAATCCAATACTGCATGCGGATATCAGCTCTACCAAAGGGAAGAAAATGGAGTATGCCAGTATTGATTTGACATTTGCGTTTTTATGTTCTCTGTTGATTTCACTGAATTTGTCCTGCTCCCTTTTTTCCGCAGCAAATGCCTGAATGAGAGAAATGCCCGTTAGATGTTCCTGTACAAAAGAATTGAGTTTGGCTACCGCATTTCTGACTTTTATAAATGATTTGTTTACTGATTCTTTGAAAAAATAAGTAGCAAGAATTAAAAAGGGAAATGGAATCAGGCAAATCAGACTGAGTTTCCAATCGATTATAAACATATACACCAATACAGATAGTATAGAAAGCAAATCAGCGATGATGGGAATTAGCCCATCGCTGAAAATATCGTTCACTGATTCGATATCATTGATGGTTCGGGTGGTTAGAGTGCCTATGGGTGTTTTATCAAATTGGGAAAGATTGAGATGTAAGATTTTCTGAAAGGTTGTATTTCTGAGATCCCTGACAACACTCTGACCCAGAGCTGAGGTCGAAAAACTAAAGTAAAAACGTACGAGAGACTCTATAAGTAAAAGAGCCATCTGAATGATTGTCATCTCAATGATAAATCCCCCTGCTCCGGCGATAAAATGTCCTACTCCGTTTTCTTTTATACCGTGATTGATGGTAAGTTGAATCAGATAAGGCCTCAGAGGTGCAATGATTGCAAGAAATACTGCAAAACCTACAGAAAGAAAAAATCTGGTTCTGTATGGAGACACAAATATGAAAAGCCTTCTTAGAATTGAGAAGTCAAAAATCCGCTTCCTCATAAATCATTCCTTTCAGTTGATCAAACTTTAATTTCATTTTTGGATTTCAAACTGATTTTATTTACTTGAATCCAATATTAAGATGAACATCAATTTCCTTTTTCAGGCCAGCCGGAAAGCTCTTCATTGATTATTTCTTCTTCTTGTGATTTCTTTTTCATCGCGATGTCATAAGACTTTATGAATATGGCGCCCAGATTTCGGTAGGGCGGTATGTAACTTTCCCAACTTTCTACAGTACTTTTTCCATACTCCTTAGTGAATAGGCCGGTTAGCTTCCGCCACATTTGCTTCCATACGATTTTATTTTCTGTCAACAAGGATTGATTTAAATAATTCAGAATAGGCTTGTTGATATCGCCCGTTCCTATTTCTTTGGTTGAAATGATATGTGCTTCGGGAGAGAACTCCAGAATTTTATTGAGATTTTTATACCCCCCGCAAGATCCCAGTATCACAATTTTAGCATTTATAGGCATCCGCTCAAGTGTTCCAGGAAGCCAGTAACTGTGTCCTCTGTGTATAACAATACTCGGAGAATAGCCATTCATCTCCAGATAACTATTGAGATGTGCTTGGGCTGTATCATCCATGTTTTGATCTGAATTAAGAGGAAGATTAGCAAAAATTAGTACATCATTATTAAGAGATCTTATTTCAACCCACTCTTTGCTTTTAAAAATGCGCCAGTCTTTGGGCTGAAAAGAATTTAAAAATTGTGAATAACAAAGCCTGCCGTCATCATCTCCATAGAAAAAGACCTGCTGAACAATTCTCCCGCTATTGTCCTGTAAATCAGATTTAGGCAACTCGTAAATAGAAGGAATTCCCAAAACAGCTTTAAGATCTATCTGGTTGACAGAATCTGAAGATAGAAAAATATTCTTCAAAATATTATAAATCATGTACCCGTGTGCGTTACCCTCATTCTCACATTGAGCCTCGTTCTGTTTGACATTCTCAATCATTGATTTCAATAATTTTTTGTCATTGATACTGCTGAAGCAATCGGCAACATCAACCGCATCCTCTAGACTTGAGGTATTTTCAAGATTGGATACAAAAGCCTTCATAAGATATTCGGCTTTTGTGGATGGCATGAGCTTAAGCAGCGTATCCAGCCTGTTATAATTTGCCGACATTTTGATGAATTTTTTAAAAAAATCAAAATGAACGCTTTGAAAAAGCGAGTCGGTTCGGGGTTTCGATCCCATCTTCAGAAGCATCCTGTTAAAACTGTGCTTGAAACTGGAAGTGTATATTTCATTTTCCCCCATTACAATCATGTAATAAATCTCACCGGCAGACAACGGATCAATGGCACGCATCCTCTTGGCAAGAACAGGTTCATCATGAAGTGTATTGATTGGAGTGATAAAATGTCTGATTGCTTTTTCACGCAACACTTCAAGCAAACCGTTGGTACCATACATGCAAACCGGCGTGTCTTTTTGGGGTGCATTCAATCTCAATGAATATTCCTTTGCAGTCTTTACCAAAAGTTTATAATACCCTACGCTGTCGTAGTTATTCTCATCAACTCCGATATATTTACTGATATTTTGAATTGAATTTTTACCACTGATGATATCATCCAAAAAAGGAAAATAATTCAGGGATTGTGGTAGCTGACTGAGTTGAGCTATGGTCTTGACTAAAGGATTTTGGGAGTTATGGGAAAGAAAATATTTACAAGGGAAATATATATAACCCTTTTTTTATTGCAGGCAAAAGATGGAAAAACAACTTTCATACCCTGCTTTATAC
>VERM01000319.1 GCA_018882645.1 Ferruginibacter sp. | reverse complement strand
ATATACCATTACTTATCACCATTAAAATTGGATTAAGTTCCCCCATTTTTAGAAGGGATTTGCATCATTTCATAATCACTAAATACTTAACAAATGAAAAAATTACTCCCTCTGTTGTGCATGGTTATGTTTCATTCAGTTCATGCACAGAAAATTGAAGAAAGAAATGATAACGGTAATTATATAGCACTTTTGACTTCAACTGTGCCTTTACAAATTGAGCCTCTTTTTTTCACGTCCAATTTAGGAGCAATTATAACTAAAGACACAACTACTGAAAATCTGTACATTCTTTCTTTTTTTTATACTACTCCTAAAGAAATTTCGATGGACACAACCTGCGAAGTCAAAATTCGTTTTTCTGACGACGATATTTTTTCTTTCACAAAAGCACAAAATGACAAAAAATCTACGCCCAAAGATTCCTTAGTTGGTTTTTGTACGTTTATATCAGACGATTGCCTTCGTAAGATGACTCAAATACCTGTGAGCGAGGTCACCTTCAAAACACCTCTTTATACCCATCGAATAGAGATTGAAGATAAAATGAAGTTGTTTCTCCCCAATCTGGCAAGATTTATTTTAGATAAGGTAGATGAAGAGTGTTTGTCTATTTTTGATTTTGAGAGAAATAAAAATGTTCCCGCCATCAAATTTGATCCAACGGTAAACCGACAGCTTGATAAAAAATATTTTGGCAAGTATTCTGGTGAATGGCATGTAAATGAATACTTGTATAGTTTTGATCTGTATATAAAAAAAGACACCAGCTACATCATATGGAAAATTATAAGCGATCCATACGAAGAAGATCCGAAAAGAATCAAGACTCAGGTATTAAATATTCGCCCTTTCACCGACTCGCAAACTCTTGTTATGGATGTTTGTTTTGAAGCAGATAAATGGGACTATACCTCTGGAAGACGAACTTTTTTTCTAAAACTTTCGGAAGACAAAAAAGCTTTGTATGGCTATACAGTTGCTTTAGGGAGAACAGCCCAAATGTATGGGATTAAGAAAAAAAGGTATTAGGTACCTGTACTAATTCTTTTGTGTTTCCTGTTTTGGATGAATCTTATAAGCCCCCTGCGGCAGCAACTGTTCTCCCCTCGCCTTTAGGAGAGGGGCCGGGGGTGAGGTAAAAAACATTTTGCTCCGGTAAAAGTCAAATTAGCATGTCTATTTTTAAATTTTTAATGAATTTAGATAGTTAACTATCTAAATTTTAATTAATTAATTTAACTAATTGAAATATAGATTCAATGAAAAAAATAGAAAGAATAGTTGAAAATCAATTAGTTAGTAAAATTGGCGTTAACAAGGTAATCTTGTTATTTGGAACAAGGAGGGTTGGGAAGACTTTTCTCATCAATTCCATTCAAAAAAATATTACCGAAATTTCTATCAAGGCATTTAAATAATTACTTGACCCTTTTCAACCTCTTAAACTTCTTCAACCCTGCCAACTCCGGTGGCAGCTAATCCCTGAGGCAACGGACAGAAAGACCGTAGGCCTTACTGTTACTGTGCCTGAAAACAATGCCGCTAGTATAATCCATACTATAATCCAGGACATAGCTCCAAGCGTAGTAAGTATCTTTCCCCGAAGAACTCCACCAGTAACCGAAGCTACCACCGTTGTAGAATGTACCATTGTTGGCGCGGTAGCCACCTCCCTCATTCCAGCCCATTTTAGATTTCATCATGTCGCCGGCAACTTTCGTTCCTCCTAAAAAGTTGGTAAGTATCGTCCATTCATCATCACTGGGTATATGCCAGCCCTGAGGAGCAAGACCCCTGGGGTCATTCAGCGCATACCAGTTGTACAACTTTCCGTATTTCACTCCATTCTTAGGGTCATTGTCATAATAACACCATGCTGGTTTGCCTTCTTGTCCAGCTTTTTTCCATCCCTCATCGGTCTTTGCCTCAGGTATGGGATCTCCATTCCTAAATTTATCTACATTCAGGTTTTCCGACATCCAGACTTGTTTGCCAATCGTTACGGTTTGGGCTTTAGAAGAAAATAAAAAAGCAAAAGTAAAAAGTAAAAAAAGGGCAAGCCGTGGGGCAGAGTTGAATAATAACTGAGTTTGAAATTTATTATGCATGGCAATATTTTTGCCAAATGTACATATAAACAATCATCCTATAAGTAGAATACGTCGGCAGCAAAGAACTCCTTCAACCTCTTCAACTTCTCCTGTGGAACGTATTGGACTCGAACCAATGACCCTCACGTTGTCGACGTGATGCTCTAAACCAACTGAGCTTAGGGTTTTAAAGTGGCTTTACTGAAACAAATTTTTTACTTCTAGTGTAACATAACTGAAACAGCACATGGGTTTTTGATTAATTTAATTACCTATAAATTTAATTGAAAAACATTGATTTTTTAGTAAGAAACATTTTTTGCTTCTTTCAATACTTTCAGACTCTCTCCGAGCGATAATCTTGGTGCTCGATAGTATTTAATGCCAGATTCTTCATAATGCCCATTATGATCAGCAATAGTATAC
>VERM01000022.1 GCA_018882645.1 Ferruginibacter sp. | reverse complement strand
CAGAAAACCTGCTCAAAATGGAGGCTCTTATTGATAAGTCGCACTGAGTTATCTGCTTAATCTCAAATTTCTTACCTTTGCTCCACTTGCTCGGGAAATCGAGGAGAATTATACAATATTGTGAATCAGTAAAAATGAAAAAATTAAATGGAAATTATACTTTTCGTCATCATAGGCGCTGCCGCCTTGGTAGCCGGCCTGATTATTGGGAAATTAATATTTGCTAAAAACACAAAAAAATCAGTCGAAGAAGCTGAAGCTCAAGCTAAAAAAATCATTGCAGACGGTCAATTACAAGCTGAAACCCTAAAAAAAGAGAAATTACTTGAAGCCAAGGAGAAATTTGTTCAGTTGAAAGCTGAACACGACAGGGATGTATTACAACGTACGCAAAAGCTCAATGAGTCTGAAAACAGAGCCAAACAAAAAGAGCAGAGCATCAATCAGAAAGAGGCCAATTTAGAGAAACAAATCAAGGAAAATGAGGCTATCAAAGAAAATCTGAACCGTCAGATTGAGGTGGTCAATATCAAAAGAACTGAGTTGGAAAAACATCAGGAAGAGCATATCCGCCGCCTGGAAAAAGTAGCCGGATTGTCTGCCGAAGATGCTAAAAAACAACTCATTGAAAGTCTTACTCAGGAGGCTCAAACCAAGGCCATCTCCATACAGCAGGAAATCATTGAGGATGCCAAACAAAAAGCCAACAAAGAGGCTAGAAAAATTGTCATCCAAACCATTCAGCGTACTGCTGCGGAGCAGGCCATTGAAAACTCTATAACAGTATTCAATCTTGAAAGTGATGAGATCAAAGGATCTATCATCGGCCGCGAAGGAAGAAACATACGCGCCATAGAAGCAGCTACCGGTGTGGATTTGATAGTGGATGACACTCCTGAAGCGATTGTCCTGTCTTCCTTTGACCCGCTTCGCAGAGAAGTAGCCAGATTATCTTTACAAAGACTTGTTGCCGACGGAAGAATACACCCTGCGCGTATTGAAGAAGTCGTAGAAAAAACCAAGCGTCAACTGGATGATCAGGTGATGGAAATCGGTGAAAGAACCATCATGGAGTTGGGGATTCATGGTCTGCATAAAGAACTCATCAGAATGGTGGGAAGAATGCGTTTCCGTTCATCATACGGTCAGAATTTATTGATGCACAGTCGTGAGACAGCCAACCTATGTGCCATCATGGCTTCTGAGTTGGGCATGAATCCAAAGCTGGCAAAAAGAGCGGGATTGCTGCACGATATCGGTAAAGTTCATGATGAAGAAACTGAATTGAGTCATGCGCTTTTAGGTGCGAAACTGGCTGAAAAATATGGAGAAAACCCTGCAGTTGTGAATGCCATTGGTGCTCACCATGATGAGATGGAAATGAAATATGTAATCTCTCCCATCATCCAGGCATGTGATGCCATCAGCGGTGCCAGACCCGGAGCAAGAAGAGAGATCATGCAGCAGTATATTCAGCGTATCAAAGACCTGGAAAACCTAGCCTTGGCTTATCAGGGCGTAGAAAAAGCCTATGCGATACAAGCCGGTAGAGAATTGAGGGTGATCGTGGAGGCGGATAAGGTTTCCGACGGAGAAAGCGACAAACTCAGCTTCGAAATAGCTCAAAAAATACAGACAGAAATGACCTTCCCGGGTCAGATTAAGGTTACGGTAATCAGAGAGAAAAGAGCGGTGAATATAGCGAGATAGTATCCGTTGAGCGGCGTTTATTATTTATGGTTTGGAGTTGCCACTTCGTGGCGTTTATTGTTTGGTGTTTGATTTTCAGGCTAGGACAGTTTGGTGTTCTAAGACGGTTGAATCTATTTGGCGCCACTCTGCGACCGATGTTTATGAACCTGTTCAACCATCTTCAACAACATTCAACAGCCATAGTAATACCTGCAATGGAAAAACCACTTAAACATTTCAAATATTTTCCATGCTTTAATATTAGTCATAAATTCTTTCAAATTTCATTCTTTCTCCCTACCTTTGCCGTCCGTTAAAAAAATACGATTATGAGTGCAATACAATACGTACATGAGCAGTTGACCAAAAAAGCGGAACTGCCTTCTTTTAAAGCAGGAGATAACATCACTGTCAATTATAAAATCATTGAAGGTAACAAAGAGCGTATCCAGAGCTTTAAAGGCGATGTCATCAAACGTCAGGGTACCGGAGCTACGGCCACCTTTACCGTGCGTAAAATCAGTGACAGTGTGGGCGTTGAACGTCTTTTTCCGGTAAACTCCCCCAATATCGAGAGCATCGTGCTTAATAAAGTTGGGCGTGTTCGTCGTGCAAAACTTTATTTCTTACGTGAAAGAAGCGGCAAAAGCGCTCGTATCAAAGAAAAAAGAATGCCTGTTGCAGAAAAAAAATAGTCCGTTTTCTGCCATAAATATGTTAAAAAGCGAAAATCATATTTTCGCTTTTTGTTTATATTCAATTCCAATTTGAATTTATTTATCTTTGCTAATAAATCTTAATGAAAATGACATCAATTCTTTTAAAGCCGTCTTTGCTTTTATCGATGCCTGGCGGTAGTGAGTGGATTTTTATTTTACTCGCTATCATCATATTTTTTGGAGGAAGAAAGATACCTGAACTTATGAGAGGTGTAGGAAAAGGAATCAGAGAGTTCAATGATGCCAAAGGAAATGTAAAAAAGGAAATTGAACAGGGAATGGCTGAAAAAGACGCCAAACAATAATATTTTCTCCTTCCATCACTCATAACCAGCCGAAGGGTGTCCTCTCAAAAAATTGACAGGCATTCTTCGGCTGATTTTATATAATACCATCACATGTTTTCTTTTGTCAATATAGAGCAATATCATAAAGACCTTAAACAAGGTAAAACTTCTTCCAAACTTGCCGTTGAGTTTTATTTAAAAAACATAAAGAACCACAATCAGCTCAATGCTTTTGTTGAAATCTATGCCGATGAGGCCATTCAAAAAGCCACATTATTGGATGAGAAGATTAAAAGCGGTGAGCCCATAAAAAAACTCCACGGCGTTGTAATTGCATTAAAAGATGTCATTTGTTATGCCAATCATAAAGTGACCGCAGCATCCGCCATTTTAAAAGACTATACTTCATCATACAGCGCATCAGCTGTTCAATATTTATTGGATGAAGATGCGATTATTATTGGAACTTGTAACTGCGATGAGTTTGCCATGGGCAGCACAAATGAAAACTCGTATTATGGCAAAGTGTTCAATGCGCTTGATCATACAAAAGTGCCCGGTGGCTCATCCGGTGGAAGCGCAGTTGCCGTCCAGGCAGATATGTGCATGTTAAGCCTAGGTAGTGATACCGGCGGATCAGTTAGGCAACCTGCAGATTTTTGCGGTGTAATTGGCCTTAAACCAAGCTATGGAACGATTTCCAGATATGGACTTATTGCCTATGCCTCTTCATTTGACCAGATTGGAATTTTTGGTAAACACCTACAGGATGCCGCATTGTTGCTTGAGGTTATGGCAAAACCTGATGCTTTTGACAGCACCATGAATATGGATCGAACAAAACTTTCATTATACAACATGCCATATGACAGCAATAAAAAATATACCATTGCTTATTTCAAAGAAATGCTGGAACATCCATCACTTGATACCGAAATATCCGATTCAATTAAGGAGACTGCAGCCATACTTAAAGCAGATGGACATACGATAAATGCTGTTGAATTTGATTTGCTTGATTATATCGTTCCGGCTTATTATGTTCTAACCACTGCCGAAGCAAGCAGCAATCTTTCCAGATACGACGGCATCCGATACGGTCACCGTAGTAATATTGAAATAGGCAATCTCACGGACTTCTATCTCAATAATCGCAGCGAAGGATTTGGAAAAGAAGTAAAACGAAGGATAATGCTAGGCGCCTTCGTCTTGAGTTCCGGATATTATGACGCCTACTACAGCAAAGCCCAACAGGTAAGAAAAAAACTTGTTGAGAAAGTGAATCGGATTTTTGAAGAATACGATGCCATCATTCTTCCTAATAGTCCGACCACAGCATTCTCCATCGGACAAAAAGATAAAGATCCCATTGCAACATACTTGTCAGATATTTTTACCGTTTTTGCCAACCTTACAGGCCTTCCGGCGATTTCATTGCCTATATATAAACACAGCAACGGCATGCCTTTCGGACTACAGGTAATCACTAAAAAATATGACGAAAAGGGTCTGATACAATTGTCTGCACTGATGATGGATAAAAAGAAGAATGCGGTTACCATTTAGAAAAATGAAAGCGGCTATACCAATATCACTATTACTTTTTTTCCTTTTATTAAATGTAAAGAAATCTTTTTCCGTTGATGAAGGAAGCGAGAGGTATAAACATTTTGCAGACACTTTGATTAAAAATGATTCTTTAGCGAAAAAAATCATAGAAGAAATCGTTATAAACAAAAAAGCACCCAAGAAGGAGTCCGTTCAATACATCAGCTCTTTAACCCAATATGGATTTAAAGATTTATTTTCAACGTCTCAATTCAACAGAAAACTGTCATATCAATCACAAATCAATCCACATGCAGAACTGTACATCAAAGATTATCTGCAAAATCAGTCGAAATACCTCCTTAGAATGAAAGGATGGGGAAAGCCCTATTTCAACCTAATTGAAAGTATATTTCGCCAGTATGGTCTGCCTTCAGAATTAAAATACCTTGCCGTGATTGAAAGCAGCCTTCAAACATCATGTACCAGCTGGGTAGGTGCTGCAGGGCCCTGGCAATTTATGCCTGAAACCGGGAGAGATTACGGACTGATTGTGAATAATCAGACAGATGACAGAAGAGATTACAACAAAAGCACACATGCCGCAGCAAGATTGCTGATTGATTTATACAGCAAACTGAACGATTGGCTATTGGTAATTGCTGCGTATAACGGAGGAATAGGTAGGGTTTATGAAGCTGAAACAAAAAGCGGAAGTAAAAATTTCTGGGAATTGCAATATTATCTTCCTGAAGAAAGCAGGAATCATGTAAAAAAATTCATTGCAACCCATTACATTATGGAGGATAATTCATCCGGAAATTTTTTATCTTCTAAAGAAAATCTTGCGATTCATTCAGAAAATGCAAATATGATATTGACCGGTAAAAAGCTTTCTGGAAAATACAATGCATTGGTCATTGCCAAAAATCTGAATCTTGATATTGCGGAATTTAAAAAATACAATCCTCATTTTGATGAAGACATAGCCTATAGCGGAGAGACGCTACTAACACTTCCGAATGAAAAAATGGAGCTGTTTAACACCAACAAATATATCATACTGAATGAAAGCATACAAGTGATACTTCAGGAAGATAATAGCCGCAATGATGGCCCGCCAAGAAAGAACAGCAAATCAAGAAAAAGTAAACATTAATTATTGTTGAGAATATTCATCAGAGCAGATGCTTTGGCAAGACATTCGTCATACTCGAATTCAGGAATGCTATTAAAAGTAATTCCGCTTCCGGCTTTAAATGACAATCGCTGATGCGTTGAATTGTAGAACAAACTTCTGATCACAACATTAAAGTCAAAATTACCATCAGGAGAAACATATCCTATTGTTCCTGAAAACAATCCCCTCGGTTGCTCTTCGTATTTTTCAATGAGCTCCATTACCTTTATTTTGGGAGCTCCTGTCATTGAGCCCATTGGATAGCAAGATTCAATGATTTTGGTCCAATGTGTATTATCCATTATAGTTCCTTTTACTGTGCTGATCATTTGATGCACCTGAGGAAAACTGTATATGCCAAAAAGCTCATCCACATATACTGATCCCGGCTTACATACCCTGCTCAAATCATTGCGGACGAGATCAACAATCATGACATTTTCGCTTCTTTCCTTTTCACTTTGGAGTAAATTGTTTTTTAACAGATCATCGGCTTGGATATTTTCAAGATTTCGTTTAGCCGTTCCCTTTATGGGTTGAGAAAAAATAACAGAACCTGATTTTTTGAGAAACCTCTCCGGACTTGCACAGATACAATATTTATCTTCCACTCTGTAAAAAGCTGAAAATGGATTGGGAGAGATCTCGGACAATGAACTAAAAAGAAAATAGGGATCGGATACTGCATTGAGAGAGAAAAAATCAATACAATAATTCATCTCATAACAATCTCCTCGCAAGATGTGTTTTTGAAGCTGTTGTACAATCTGCAAATATTTCTCTTTGGATACCGAATGTTGAATATTGATGGAGGATTGTTGGGTTGATTTAATTATAGCTGATTGTGCAAGGATTTCATTATGGATATGGCCTGCAGAATGAGTATCTGATAAAATTTCGATTTTGTTTCCGACGGAGCGGATGATGATATTGGGAACAAAAAAGAAGGCCTGTGGAAATCCGATGAAATCTTTTCTTAAAGACGGATAGTTGAAATGCCCAAATAGCCATCCCGGATGGGAATAATGAAAGGCTTTTACTCTTGAGAAAACATCTTCATCGTTGACTGAAATCAAATGAGAGGCGCCTATTCCTGCAATCCATTCAAATGAACTGTCTTCAGATGGGTAATCATTGCTATCCAGAAAACAAAAAATGTTGAACTTTCTCATCCAGTTCAACATTTTTTGTTTATAGTTTTTTTCTTCCGGGGGGAGTATAAATATAGTATTCAGAACAGTTAGATTTAAAAATCATCGTCATCAAATCCGCCACCACCCAAATCATCAAAAAGTCCCAGATCTTTGAACTCATCATCTATTCCAAAATCATCTTCATCCTTTGATGATTTTTTGGAGCCTGATTTTTTGGATTTGGATTTGGGAAGATCAAACTCGTCGAAATCGGGATCCCAATTATCTTCCTCTTCAGGTTTGTCCCAATCGTCTTCAATCTCCACATCATCATCGTCGTCGTCATTATCCGTTTTCTTCTTGGTTTTGGAAGTATTCCCTTTCAGTGTCTTGGAAGGTCTTACATCATCCTCGTCATCCTCCAATTCATCGTCTATGGATTTTGATTTGGGCGATGCTTTTTTGGGAGCAGTTTTTTTCACTGCAACTTTTTTATCAGGAGCCACTTTCTTTTTTCCTTTATCAGATTTTGATGTCATAACGAATCAGGATTATTACTGTAAAATTTCCACGAGTTTTTGAAATCGCCAAATTTTTTTATGATTTTTTCTTCATTTTTTTAACCAGCAACAATCTGATCTCTTCCCGGACCGTTGCTGATATAATTAACAGGAACGCCTAAATAATTATTAATAAATCGGATATAATTGTTCATTTGATCAGGGAGAGCAGAGAAATCTTTTATTTTCGATATATCGGAATTCCATCCTTCGAAAGAATGATAAATCGGGCTGATTTCAATTCTATTCATTTGAAAAGGAACAGTAGTTGTTTCCTGTCCATTGGTTAAATAACTTTTACATACTTTCAATTCTTCAAGCGAATCCAGAATATCTGCTTTGGTCATCACAATCTGTGTAACGCCGTTGATCATACAGGCAAAATTCAGCGCAACCAGATCGATCCATCCGCAACGACGCGGGCGTCCTGTTGTGCTGCCAAATTCATTACCGGCATTTCTGAGAAAATCTCCCGTCTCATCGGTAAGTTCAGTAGGGAAAGGGCCGCTTCCTACTCTGGTACAATATGCTTTTGTGATACCAATGACCTCTTTAATGAATTGAGGCGCAATTCCCAAACCGGAGCAAACACCTGCAGATATGGTGCTGCTGCTGGTAACAAAAGGAAAAGTACCAAAATCAACATCCAGCATACTTCCCTGTGCACCTTCTGCAAGAATTCTTTTTCCTGTCTTTATTTTCTCATGAATAAAATATTCTCCATTAACAATGTTGAGCGTTTTCAAAAACTCCACGGCATCAAAAAACTCTTCCTCCCAAGGGGTGATGTCTTCATGAAAATTAAAATTGTCCAATAAGCGCTGATGTTTCAATCTGAGCTTAATGTATTGCGTAGTGAAATTTTTATCTAAAAGATCTCCAACACGCAAACCGTTTCTTCCGGTTTTATCCATATATGCAGGACCAATGCCCTTTAATGTACTGCCAATTTTGTCGTTCCCTTTAGATGTCTCGCTGGCTTTGTCCAGAGCGCGATGGGTGGGCAAAATAAGATGGGTACGTTCGCTGATGAATAAATTGGATTTATAGTTACAACCCAGTGCCTCAACGGCCTCACACTCTTTTTTTAAAGTAACCGGATCAAGCACCACGCCGTTGCCTATGAGATTGATTTTATCGGGATGAAAAATTCCACTGGGGATTTGGTGTAAAACCACTTTTTTATCCCCTACATATAGGGTGTGACCGGCATTTGGCCCGCCCTGAAACCGTGCAATGATGTCATAGTTTTTAGCAAAATAATCAACGATTTTACCTTTTCCTTCATCACCCCATTGCAAACCCAAAATTACATCTACCATTTCTGTTTTATTTTTTAGAGCTGTTCAATATTGTTTTTGAAAAGCGAAAATAAATTGAAAAAATACAATCACCTAAAAACAATTAAAATAAAAAACCGACATTAAATTTGTCGGTTAGATAATTTTAATGTAGCATCATGCTACCTTCAGCATACTCAAATTTGTGATATTGAATTTTTTTTCCGCATACTCTAGGGTCACATTAAACACATTTACGTCCTGAGATGGCAATTCAAACATAGCGTCATTGAGAATGGCTTCAGAAATACTTCTAAGACCCCTTGCTCCCAGCTTGTATTCGATTGCCTTTTTAACCATAAAGTCCAAAACTTCAGGGTCGAATGTAAGCTTAATGCCTTCCAGTTCAAAAAGTTTGGTAAATTGTTTTATCAATGCGTTTTTAGGTTCGGTAAGAATACATCTTAAAGTAAATGCATCCAAAGGATTAAGATAAGTCACCACCGGAAGTCTTCCTAATAATTCCGGAATCAGACCGAATTGTTTTAAGTCAACCGAATTGATGAATTCCAGCAGATGATTTTCCTGATATTCCTTAATGGTTTTATTGACATTGAAACCAATGGCATTGGTATTGATTCTTCTGGCAATGATTCGATCTATGCCATCAAAAGCGCCGCCGCAGATGAATAAAATATTTTGTGTATTGATTTTGATGAGCTTTTGTTCGGGATGTTTTCTTCCACCCTGAGGGGGAACCAGCACCTCACTACCTTCAAGTAATTTTAGCAAGCCCTGCTGAACACCTTCTCCGCTAACATCTCTAGTGATGGAGGGATTATCGCTTTTTCGGGCTATTTTGTCGATTTCATCTATATATACAATTCCTCTTTCGGCAGCAGCCACATCATAATTACAAGCCTGCAAGAGACGAGTAAGCATGCTCTCTACATCCTCTCCCACATAACCGGCCTCTGTAAAAACAGTCGCATCCACAATAGCAAAAGGCACATTCAGCATGCGGGCAATGGATTTAGCCAGCAATGTTTTTCCCGTTCCGGTCTCACCAACCATAATGATGTTGCTCTTTTCGATTTCAACATCATTTTCATTCAACTGATTCAATCTTTTATAATGATTGTACACTGCAACTGCCAGCACCTTTTTTGCATCATTCTGTCCTATAACGTATTCGTCGAGCAGTTTTTTTATTTCAATGGGCTTGTGTATGGTCAGTTTATCATGTGGCTTTTCATTTTTTTCAACCGGAGCAATAGTCTCTGGCTGTATTTCAGTATTGATGATTTCTTTGGCATGTTCCGTACAATCTTCGCAAATGTGGCCATCCTGACCCGCAATCAAAATCCTGACTTGATCACGAGGTCTTCCACAAAAGGAACAACATATATTTTTTGATTTGGCCATTCTATTGATTATGATTTACAGTTTTTTAAGCAGTTTATCAACAATGCCATATGCTATAGACTCCTTTGCATCCATCCAGTAATCTCTGTCGAAGTCTTTTAGAACTTTCTCATATTTCTGTCCACAATTATCCGCAAGGAGCCTGGCTCCCATTTCCTTGGTTTTTTGCATTTGAACAGCCATGATCTCAAGATCAGCGCTGGTACCCCTCCCGCCACCACTGGGCTGATGAATCATTACTTCACCGTGAGGAAAAATAAAACGTCTGCCTTTTTCACCGCCACTTAGCAAAATACTCCCCATACTTGCAGCCATTCCCATACAAACCGTGCTCACAGGAGAAGATATCATCTGCATGGTATCGTAAATTACCATACCGCTGGTAACCAATCCGCCGGGGCTGTTTATAAAAAAAGTAATTTCTTTTCCGGGCTCGATTGCTTCAAGATAAAGCAAACGATCGGTGATGTCCTTTGAACTCTTGTCATCTACCGGCCCCCATAAAAATATCTTTCTTTGCTCAATAAACTTTTTATCAAAACGCCATCCGCTCATCATTTTCTCCATTGCATTTTCTTCAGCTTTTTCAGGCACTTCTTCTTCCCATCTTCTTTTATTGTTCAGGTAAAAATTCATGTGTATATGATTGATTTTTTTGAATAAAAATTATAAGAGGACTAATCTTTTTTATTTTTTCTGGGATTTGTAATGAGCACCTCGTCTACCAATCCGTACTCTTTCGCTTCTAATGAAGTCATCCAGTAATCTCTGTCGCAATCTGCTGCTACTTTATCAACGGGTTTTCCTGTATGGCTGGCAATAATTTCATAAAGTTCCTTTTTTAACTTTCTGATTTCATTGACGGTAATTTCAATGTCTGTGGCCTGACCACCGGCACCGGCACTGGGCTGATGCATCATGATTCTGCTGTGCTTCAGTGCGGTTCTTTTTCCCTTGGCACCGGCGCACATCAGTACGGCACCCATACTGGCTGCCATTCCCGTACATATTGTTGCAATATCCGGAGTGATGAACTGCATGGTATCGTACATTCCCAATCCTGCATACACACTTCCACCAGGGCTATTGATATACATTTGAATATCTCTGCTGCGATCAGTACTTTCCAAAAACAATAACTGTGCAGTGACAATATTGGCTACTTCATCATTGATCGGATATCCCAGAAAAATAATTCTATCCATCATCAAACGACTGTAAACATCCATCACAGCTACATTCATCGGGCGCTCTTCAATGA
>VERM01000318.1 GCA_018882645.1 Ferruginibacter sp. | reverse complement strand
ATGCCAATTTGTGCAGTGCTTAAAAATTTTTCTGGATTTTCAATTAAGTCGAGTGCTTTTTAGGCTTTTTCATCTCCTTTGTTGGCCATGCTCTCAAGTCTTGTCCTCCTTGCGCTAACCAGGGCAATTTCACTCATGTTGAATAAGCCGTGTATGAATAGCAGCAGTAATAGTATAAATATTTCCATATTAAATTCGATCTGACCGCCTTTAATGAGAGCAGATCTTTATTTGCAAATATAAATGTAATTAAAAATAGTTTCTGATGTGTAAAAATGAATAATATAATAAAATGAGGATGCAGTCACATATGGATTTGTTTCTTCTTCACAAACATAGAGTAGGTTTGAAGGTGAAAAAATGGGTTATAATAATTTATTTGAAGTACTCAGCGCCGGCAGCCCCCATTTATTGATGTAAACACTTGCTGTTATTTTTCCTATAATCCAACCCAGTATTACTCCGCCTATGATATCGGCGGGGAAATGTACGCCCACATAAATCTGGCCATAACCGATCATCAAAGCTCATGCAATGAAAAGATAGTTGTAATTACCCCATACACTTCTTAAAGTTATAAATAAGAATGTAGCGACAGCAAAATGATTGGTTGCATGAGAAGAAGTAAAACTTCCGTTTTGTCCGCAATAGGTAGTAAGGAGGTTGACATTTTCCATGATTAACAGATCGTTGCATGGTCTTACCCTTCCTACCAGAGGTTTGATAATCCAGCTGCTGATAACGTCAGAGACTGCCGCGGTAAATCCAAGTGAAATCAACCAGCCGGCGGCTTTTTTGGGAAAATTCATGATAAAAAAAACAACCAGGAAAAGATATAAAGGAATCCATATCAGTGCCTGGCGGACAAAAGGCATAATGTTGTCCAAAAAAGGAGAGGTGGCGTCTCTATTTATTTTTACAAAAAGCCATTTGTCGAGTTCGATTAATTTATTCATTGGCGGTCTTTGTATATAGTATTCATTTTTTTTCTGCTATCATTATGAGCCTGGGCGATTCGTCTTCGTTAAATGGAGAGAGGCTGTAATCGCCAAAGGTTTCAATAATGTGTAGGCTTTGTCCGGAAAAAAGATGCATAAAATCTTTTAGTTTAAATCCGCTTACTTTCTCAGTATAAACCAATGGTTGAGGCAAGTTTTTATCCTCAATAATTATTTTCTTGTAAATGAACTTGTCATCATGCCATTTACGGGTAGTAAATCTCACATTGTCTATTGTTTTTACATTTTCTTTTTGTTCAATTTGATTTATGGCTTTGATGGCATTCAGGTAATCTATCACGAGAATGCCTTTTTTTTTGAGGGATTGAGCAATTGTTCTGATGGCTTTCACATGATCTCTTTCTGAATCGAAATATCCGAAGCTTGTAAAAAAATTAAAGGCGTAGTCAAAATAATTGATCCAAAAAGGCAGCCTCATGTCGTGCTTGTAAAAATGCAGAAGATTATTTTCCATGCCTGCTGCCTGCTGAATATTTTGTTCACTCAAATCAAAGCCGGTAACTTCAAAGCCCTTTTGTGCAAGTTGAAACGCGTGTCTTCCGTTGCCGCAGGCTACGTCGAGCATGATTGATTTTTTATCAGGGTTGAGGTGTTTGATCAATCTGTCGATAAACTGTTCGGCTTCTTTGTCATCCCGGTGTCGATACAGCATATGATAGTAGTGGGAATCAAACCAGTCTTCAAACCATAAATTTTTCATTGCTCGAAAATAAATTAATTTACCGGAACGGATTTTGTCATAGTTACAATATCATCCTCGCCCATTTCGCTGTATCGAATGATCGCATTGCCGATTGTATTATAATCAATTTCAATCGCCTTGGTTCCGTTTTCAAATTGATTACAGTGGGTTTCGAAGGGAGAAACTGCATATTGCCAATGATAAACTGCTGTTGATGCAATCGCTCAAACAGTCAGGTATTCATGTGGCTGAATTTTATATGGCTGAAACCGGCGCAGAAATAGAAAAGTATGCGCAAATACTGGGCTACCCCCACAAAAAAGTGTGTATTAAACCGGCTATATCCAACGGCAGCCGTGGCATGCGGATTCTGGATGCTTCGGCAGGTTCTTTGGCTTCTTTTTTTGAACAGAAACCCAATAATACCTATACAACCCCGGAAAATGTGCTGCAAATTTTCAAGGATGCCAAATTACCGGCTATGATGGTTATGGAATATTTGCCCGGTGAAGAATATACGGTGGATGCGCTGTTGGATAAGGGAGAACCCTTGTCAATTCTTCCGCGTAAACGCACAAGCATTAACAATGGCATCAGCACGGCGAACACCGACTACTTTCAGTGGGCGATCTCTAGCTCCTCGACAAACATGGCTCTCCGCACACTCGACGCGCGATTCAACGGGACGGCCTCATTTTACGCAGCGCCGGGTGTAAGCAACCAGTTTGCTTGGAGCACGAACGGAACCACCTTCAATCTCATTGGTTCGCCTCTCATTATGACGAATACCGGCTCTATGCCGACCATTGACCTCTCCGGCA
>VERM01000317.1 GCA_018882645.1 Ferruginibacter sp. | reverse complement strand
AAATGTTATGGCCGAATAAGGGGGAAGCTTACAGCTGCTCTATTGGTGTAGGCTCTTGAATATTGGGGTACATTATAAATTGTCTTAAGATTGTCCAACTGTATAAAGACAAGATGAAATTTTAAAATTCCAGAAAAGAGTAAAATTGCTGTCACTTAAAAGAAGGCGGCAAAATCGATTTGCATTAATTTAACCAGTAACTCAATGAATCTAAATACATACCTTTAAATCAAGAAAACCCTCTAAGAGAAAGTTCACTTTGATTTGACGACATACACTTAAGAAGATACTTGAAATTTTATTGCACATGAAAAAATATCTAAAATTAACAGCTCTTCCTTTTCTATTCTTTTTATTGCCTGTTTTATTAATGGCACAAAATGTAGGGATAGGAACATCTTTACCGGTTGAACGATTAGAAGTAAATGGTGGTATAAAAATTGGAAGTACCACATCCTCTAATTCAGGAACAATTCGTTTTGATGGTGGAAAATTTGAAGGAAATAATAATTCGAACCAGTGGACACCCCTTGGTGTACCATCAGGCGCTTTAATAATGGCTCAAGACACAGGCTCATTATTACAAAAAGGGTTTTTTCTTTTAGGGAGACAGGAAATGAATATTCAATATAAAATCGGCAATTTTCCTGGCAATTGGAATCCTTTTAAAAGTGTTGTAGGCGGGGCTTACTTTGGTTCTACTATTGGTGTGTGGACAGGCTCTTTGGTTTTAGTATATTATAATAATTATGTCTATCGTTTAGATCTCACAACTAATATATTTACTAAGTCTAGTTTAAATACAGTGGCTGGTTTTCAACCCCGTACTGGATATAATGCTGTATGGACAGGTAGATTTATGATTATCTCAGGAGGCGCTAGTACAACTGGAGCTACAGCATACAATGATGGTGTAAAATATGATCCTTCAACTGATACATGGTCTTCAATAGCAGCAGCTCCAGTAAAAAGATTGTTTAGTTCGTCTGTATGGACCGGGACCGACATGTTAATTTTTGGCGGTGATAGTGTAAGTTCTGCAAGCACTCCTTTCTGTACTGGGAGAGGATTTTCATCTAACCAAATTTATAAATATAATCTTGCGAGTAATTCGTGGACAAAACCAACTGTAACCGGAACAATTCCTTCTGCAAGAGCAAAGGGAGTTGCTTCATGGACAGGTGCTGAAATGCTTGTTTATGGTGGTGAACGAACTACTGACGGAACCTGTAACGGATCATATTTAGGGTTATCTGATCTCTATTCCTTTAATCCTGTTACTAATACATGGACGCAAAAAGCAAGCGACCAAACCTTTAATTCTAGTGTTGGAGCATGGGATGGCTCTAAATTGTATGTCTGGGGAACTTCAATGGTTGATTATAAAGGGTATTATATTGGAAGAGTGTACACGCTTTCCTCCAATAGTTGGTCTTATTTTCCAAATGAAGGAGCAGCGCGTGGTTCAAGTAATACCTTCGCAGTATGGAATGGAGCAGGATTGGTGATTTGTGATGGGGTTACTTACCAGCTATTCAATCCTTCAAGTAGTTCAGGAATTGCTTATTCACTACCAGCAGAAATAAAATATTATCTTCTGCAAAAAAATTAAACATTCTAATTCATAGGTTTATGAGCTTAATTCATATTTGAAAGTAAAATTCGTTGACGACTCCCCTTTTCAACGAAAAATGCAGCTATTAATCGATAAAAAATAACACGTTGTAAATCAATGCCCGTTCTATTTAATAATCATTTCAACTTATGCAGATATTGGATTTACTTGGATTTGTCCGCCAATAGCTTTTAAGACTTTCATAATAGTTGAAAACTGCGGTTTAGCACCATCAGATAAAGCTTTATATAAACTCGGTCTGCTCATTCCTGTTTCTTGTGCAATTTTTGACATACCAATAGCTTTAGCAATATGTCCGATTGCGTTTACAATTTCGGTATCATTCCCTTCTTCCAAAACTGCATTTAGGTATTCTGCAATCATTTCTTTACTGTCTAAATAGTCTGCTATATCAAATTTTGATGTTTCCATTTTTATTTTTTTAATTTGCTCCAAATTTCTTTTGCTTTTGCAATGTCTCTTTGTTGACTGGATTTATCTCCTCCCATTAGAAGAATAATTATCTTTCCTTCAGTTTCTTTGAAATAAATTCTGTAGCCTTTCGCATAATTTATCTTCAATTCACTTATTCCATTTCCAACTGGTTTGCAATCCCCAAAATGTTCTTCATTTTCTCATTTTTGAAGTCTGAATAAGATTTTAGCTTTTGCTTTCAAATCATTCAGTTTCCGAAACCACTTATCGAATTCAGTTGTCTTTTCAATTATGTACATTCCTTAATGCTGTATTCATTTGGATACAAAGTTGCAAAAAATATATAATCATGAGTGACATAGTTCAATAATGAATCTCCCCGCCGCAAGCAGCGGGGTATCTTAGAATAATCTTAGCTGTTTTTGTTTGTGCAATATAACATATTCTTTTTCCTGACCTTGTTCTCTCACATACTCACTTATCGTTGACTCATCA
>VERM01000316.1 GCA_018882645.1 Ferruginibacter sp. | reverse complement strand
CAGTATTATCTCTTCAATAAAAAGCTTCTTAGCTAGAAGTATTTTTTCAAAATAAACCAACCGATGAAATGGCAACAGCACCATTGCAATGCCTTGAGATGAAAGATGTCCGGATATGAAATGGGCAAGCACCTCTAAAGTCAATCCGGTATGATGTTTGGCTGCATTTTTTTCAGCATTTGTACTCATCAAATCATTTTCAAAAAAAGGAGGGTTGGAGAAAATGACATCATATGTTTTAAGAGGGATAAATTCCTGTATGGGGGTATGGTAAACATGAATCAGGTTTCTCCATACTGAGGCCGATACATTTTCTTTTGCTTGTAAAGTCGCATTTTCTTCAATTTCTATGGCATCAATTTTTAAATGATTTCCCTGAGATGCCATCAGACTCAATAAGCCTGTGCCTGTGCCAATATCAAGAGCTGATTTGTACGGATGTTTTTGTATCAATGAATTAATCCAGGCTCCAAAAAGGCAACTGTCTGTACACACTTTCATAGCGCACTTGTCTTGGTGTACGGTAAACTGTTTGAATTGAAATGGATTACTCAAACTGAAAGATGATAAATTGATGTACTGATTTGACAATGTGCTGATGTGCCGATTGTCCCAAACAATAAAAATTAAATTTCTGCATACGATTTCATATAATCATAGTATTCCGTCAGTTTTCCGTTTTTAACGATGGTTGCTTTGTCAATGATTTTGCTGTTGCCTTCCACCAAATCTTTCAGTACATATTTGATCAGTTGCTCACCAAAATACCGGCTGGCATCTCTTGGCAATTCATTGGGCAAGTTGCCTACGGCCATAATATCGATAGTTTCGGGAAGATATGCAGCTGTTTTCTGACCTGTTATTTTGTCTACACCATAAACAGGATTATCAATCGTTGAATCGCCCAGATTGCAGGGCACAGACCCGTTCATGTCATCCGTAATATCTGCAATGGTTTTTATCCGAAAATCCGGTCTTTTAATGTCATCCATTTCAAATAGACGTTGAATATTTTTATCCCAGTAGATTCCGTTCATCAGTATATCTGTATGTGGAAAGTACTTGTTAAATACGCAGAAATAGTTTTCTGGATGAGCATGAAAGTCATGACGATTATATGTGTCATTTGTTTTGTGTTTGTACAGATCTGCTCCTTTCAGATGAACATATACAGGATAAGACAATTCTTTTTCAAGAAAATCTTCAGGCTCAACTTCATGAATACCAAGAAGATTCATGATTTCCAGAATGCCGTGTGCAACTCTGCCGCTACCCGTAACCGCTATCTTTACGGGGGGGAGTTTGAGGCCGAAATAAGTATGTATCAGATCCTGTAAATTTTTGGTTGAGTTGACTCTTTGCATATCAAAGAGACCTGTTTTTTTCCCGTAAGCCATCATGCCATTATGGGCTCCGACAACTCCCGCAAAAAAACCGAACCCGATGATTCTTTTGCCGTCTTCATGCTCAAGGCATTCATAATCGATCAGGGTTATATTTTTTTTGATAATAGCTTGTAACAATTCTCGGTTATATGGTTGCAGTTTTTTTGTGTGTGAAAAAAAAAGATAGATTTTATTTTCAATAAGCATGTTTATCGGTACTTCTTTTATTCCCAGGAGAATATCGCAATCGCTCATGTCATTTCTAAGTTCCACGCCAGCAATGGAATATTCTCTGTCGCTGAAACATCTTGAGTCGCTTTTTTCAGCTACCACTTTTATATTCGATTGAGTTTTATTGAGCCATTTGCAGTGGGCGGGGGTGAGGGCAACGCGGTTATCAGATGGTATTTTCCCTTCCTTAATGAGTCCTAAAGTCAGCATCGTAAAGCAATTTATTTAGCAATTTACAATTTATATCAAAGGCAATGGTAAATTTGCGGTATGAATTATTTTGAATTGTTTGGGTTGGAATTTTCACCTCGGGTTGACAAAAAAGATTTGTCTAAAAAATATTTTGAATTACAGAAACGTAATCATCCTGATTATTTTTCTCAGGCTACTGAAGTTGAAAAAAAACAAGCATTGGAGCAATCGGCTTTGATCAATAAAGCATTTAAAACACTGAAAGACGAACAGTTGACCATTGCCTATTTTTTGAAGGAAAAGGGGTTGCTGAGTGAAGACGAAAAATACAAATTGCCCGATGATTTTTTAATGGAGATGATGGATTGGAACGAGGAATTAATGGAAATGAGTAAAGATGATGTTGGGCAAAAAATCTCTGTTTATACGGATAAATTATACGATGAAATTAAGCCAATCATTGAAGGATATAAAGAGTCCACCGCTGAATCAGATTTGCTGAAACTCAAGGAATATTATTATAAAAAAAAATACCTTCAGCGTATTTTGGATAGAATGGAGGATTGATGTAAATTCGCCTCCCGCGTCGAAGAGGGGTTTAAGGTTTAAAGGTTCAAGGGTTGAATTGTTTAATAATTGACACTTTTTACAACCATCAAACTTTTAAACAGTTAAACGTTTAAAGCCCAGGTGGCGGAATTGGTAGACGCAGCAGACTCAAAATCTGCCGTTCGCAAGGATGTGCTG
>VERM01000315.1 GCA_018882645.1 Ferruginibacter sp. | reverse complement strand
TCGTCGGCAGCTTCAGATGTGTATAGAGACAGGTTACGGAACGGTGGACGAATTGAATTCCTATGTAGGTTTATGCTATGATCTTATTAATGATGAAGCACGCAATCATCAATTGAAAGAGATACAGGACCGTTTGTTTACCATCGGTTCATCCCTTGCCTGTGACCCTGACAAAGAGCCTTCGATGAAAATGCCTGATTTGAAGGAATCAGATGTGGAGTTGCTTGAAAAGGAAATTGACCGCATGAATGAAAAACTGGCTCCGATGAAGTTTTTCATACTGCCCGGAGGGCATCCAACCATTTCTCATCTTCATGTGGCCAGATGTATTTGTCGCCGTGCAGAGCGCATTTGTGTCCGTGTGCGTGAAGAAGGACTTTTTATAGATCCTCTTTTGATAAAATATATCAATCGCCTCAGCGATTACATTTTTGTGCTTGCCAGATACACAGGATATCTTCTACATGTTGAAGAAATTCCCTGGAAGCCGAGGGTGTAAGAAGTTGAAGGGGTTGAAGAAGTTGAAGAGGTTGAAGAATTGGGATTATTCTCAACAATTTTCAACAACCTTAAACCATTTTCAACTGAATTGTATAATCTTACTAAAAAAGCGGTCTCAATCCTTTTTCAATTTACCGAATTTCGATACTTTTGCACCCCTTGCCGGGGTAGCTCAGCTGGTTAGAGCACAGGATTCATAACCCTGAGGTCGGCAGTTCAAGTCTGCTCCCCGGTACAGTCAAAATCCCGCTAAAGCGGGATTTTGTGTTTAAAGGTTTAGGGGTTGAAAGGTTTAATTTTGCTCTCTGCCGCCGATTTTAGTTATCACTTTCTTATTCCTTATTTCGTGTTCCTTATTTTTACTTTATCATTTTCCGCCGCCGCCTTGTGTTTTCACAAGCGGCGTTAGCAATTATTATTAACAATGGGCATAAGTTTTTCCATCCCTCTAAAAAAGTGTAAATTTGGTAAGTGAAGCAAAAAATTTACATAGACACCTCTGTATTTGGTGGATATTTTGACGAAGAGTTTAGGGAGCATACCATTCCATTGTTTGATAAAATTAACAATGAGGAATTTGTAATCATGTATTCTTCTGTTACGCAAGACGAATTAGAAAATGCCCCCGAACAAGTAAAGGAACTTGTCAGAAATATCAAAACAGAGTGTACTGAATTTATTGAGATTTCTGACGAAGCGGTTGATTTGGCTACGGAGTATATAACGGAAAATGTTGTAGGTCAAACAAGCTATGCTGATTGTTTACACATTGCCTTAGCTACTATCAATCGTGCTGACTTTCTAATAAGTTGGAATTTTAAGCATATAGTCAACATCCAACGAATTAGAGGGTATAATTCAATCAACATTAAAAACGGATATAAGTCATTAGAAATTAGATCACCAAGAGAATTTGAAACATATGAAAACGACTGAAAAAACATTTGATGCAGTAAAATTTATGCGTCAGCAAAGAGACAAATTGAGTGAAAAGTTATACAAAATGACCAAAAAGGAAATTCTGGATTACTTCAAGAAGCAGAAGCTCCACACAACGGTCAAGCCTTCTGCTTGAGTCAATATTAATAGAACTTTCCTGCCATCCAATCAATAAATTTGATTAAATCAATCATGATTTGGTTCGATAATTTTTTCTCTAAGAGTACTAAAAGTCAGACCGAAAATGAGAGCGAGAGCGATCATTGAGTTCTGGCTTTTTTCTTCATTCTCGTTCTGTTTCTTGCTCTCCATAGGGAAAAAATAAACACTGGCGCAAAAACTGTTAGCCCACGGTTTAAACCGTGGGCAATTGTTTAAACCGTGGGCTAACAATATAACGTGGGCTATATTCAACGTATCAACAAATAAACAAATCAACGTTATTGCTTATTTTTGAAAAAACTACTGCCATGAATAAAAAGCTGCTTGCCCTCTTTATACTTTTTACTTTTCCCTTTTTACTATCCTCTCAAGCTCAAACCGTAACGATTGGAAAACAAGTCTGGATGTCTGAAAACCTGAATGTAGATAAATTTAGAAACGGAGATGTAATACCCGAAGCGAAGACGGATGAGGAATGGAAAAAAGCCGGCGAAGAAGGCAAACCTGCCTGGTGTTATTATGACAATGACCCGAAGAACGGAGCGAAATATGGTAAGCTATATAACTGGTATGCGGTGAATGACCCCAGGGGTCTTGCTCCTAAAGGCTGGCATATACCCAGTGATGATGAATGGACTATTCTTACCAACTTTTTAGGGGGAGCGAAAGTTGCCGGTGACAAGATGAAATCTAAAACGGACTGGAAAGGTGGAGGTAATGGCACTAACAGTTCCGGCTTCTCAGGGCTTCCGGGTGGCAATCGTTTCTCAAATGGTCCATTCAAAAATATTAGCTACTTCGGTGTCTGGTGGAGTTCTACAGAGAACAATACTGGCGATGTCTGGACCCGTCTCCTTAATTACAAATATGGCAATGTTAACAGGAACAACGACATTGAGGCTGGAGGTTTTTCCGTGCGTTGTCTCAGGGATTAGCTGCCACCGGAGGTGGCAGGGT
>VERM01000314.1 GCA_018882645.1 Ferruginibacter sp. | reverse complement strand
GTCTGAGTTGTCTAAGACAAGCCTGTCGGAAAGGTATAAAATCGGAGAAGAAGCCGGCAAAGAATTTGGAAGTGAACTCATAAAATAAGAAAGCTTAAATCACCTGAATGATTCGCTTAACTTATCGTACTTTTGCTTTTTAAAAAAGGCAGAAAAAAATCACTATGCATGAGCAGAAACCTGTTATTGGATTCAGTTGCGGCGATATCAATGGTATCGGGATTGAACTGATTATAAAAGTTTTGGCAGACAGTCGGATTCTGGAAATTTGCACTCCGGTTGTTTTTGCCAACAACAAAGTCATTAATTTCTACAGAAAATCACTTCCGGATATCAATATCAACTTCAGTTCGGTAAAAGATTCTACTAAAATAAACCACAAGCAAGTTAATCTGTTCAACTGCTGGGAAGAAGAAGTCGCGATTACCCCGGGGGTGATGAATGAGACCGGTGGCAAATACGCCATTTTGAGCCTCACTACTGCTGCTGAGGCGCTCAAAGCAGGAAAGATTGACGGCTTGATAACTCTTCCTATTCATAAGAAAAACATTCAGTCTGCGGAGTTCAACTTTACCGGTCATACGCCTTACTTAAAGCAATTATTCGGTGGATCTGATGTTGTCATGCTGATGATTGCTGAGAACATGCGAGTCGGACTTCTAACTGAACATTTACCCGTAAAAGAAATTGCTCAATTCATTACGCGCGATAGCATCATCAGCAAATTACAGGTAATCCATCAGTCGCTAAAAAAAGACTTCGGCATCACTAAACCTAAAATTGCTGTATTGGGATTAAATCCTCATGCGGGAGATGAAGGTCTTATTGGAAAAGAAGAAATAGATATTATAAAACCAAGTATAAAAGAAGCCAAACAAAAAGATATTTTCTGTTTTGGCCCCTATAGTGCAGATGCTTTTTTTGCAAGGGGACAACATGAAAAATTTGATGCTGTTTTAGCAATTTATCACGACCAGGGTCTTATCCCTTTCAAATCTTTGTCTCTTGGCGAAGGAGTGAATTATACCGCTGGAATGAAAGCTGTCAGAACATCCCCCGATCACGGTACAGCATTTGATATTGCAGGCAAAGGAATTGCAGATGAAACATCAACCAGACAGGCATTGTTCAGTTGTATTGACATCATCAATAACAGAAAAGAATTCATCAGCCAACGCAATAACCCTATGAGAAAGATGAGTTCAGCTGTTGTAGCAAACGCAGTAGATGAAAGAATTACAGAGGAGTAGACTTGATTCTATTTGAAAACAGCATCTGATATACCCTTGTTGATGATGTAGGAAGACAAAACAATCTCAGCTACCCCTTTTTTATTCTTCACAGCTGCCACAGCATTTTCATTGCCTATATCAAAATCAAAAGTCACACCCTTAGGAAGCTTGTAATCTTTTGTGTTGAATGAGAAAAGAATTTTATCCGGCAGTCCAAATCCGATAAACTTTCCGTATTTCATTTCCAACTCGTACGTACCATTTTCTTTCGTAGTCGTTTTGGATTTCAGAACGACAAAATTGACCGGATCGATATACAAAGTAGCCAATACGATATCATTATTGTCATCATTAGGCAATAATTTAGCAACCCTCACATCAACATTATTTACTTTATCATTACCGGCATCTAAAACAGTAAAATTGGTTGAGATAATATTGTTGATATTAAAACTTACTGCCCCTTTGGGAACAAAAGATACTCCTTTAGAGCTCTTCAATTTGAGCTGATTGGGTTTTTTAAAATAGATATTGACATCGGCAACCGGGACTTTTAAAAAAGCAACATTGGTTTTCATTTTGCCCGCAGCCTCGTAATCATTCACAGATTCGATTTTTTGCCTTGTTTTTGGCAACAATGCATTAATGTCCTGGGCCTTTACACTCGTAAAAGACAATGAAAAAAAAGTCAGATACAACAGAAATTTCGACATGTAAAATTGTTTTTTTATGATAAAATATCTTTTCTCTTAAAAATGATTATAGACGAACCCAGGAACAGGAAAATATGAGACAATAAAATGAATAAACTTTTCCTTATTGCCGGCCAGTTTTCAATAGTTCCGGACAAAGGAATGCCTTCTTCATTGGTGGATATATAGAAAAACCCTTTCCAGCCAACGAGGTAAGATGTAAACAACCACGGCTTGACATTTTTATCAATGATGGGTACATTGATATTTGAAACGATGGTACATATGATTACGATACAAACGGTAGCGATTATTGGGCCGATAGAGTTTTCCGCAAATATGGAAAGTAATAATGCCAGCGATGCTATAACAGTTAACGCCACTGCTGCATAACCGAAAGCAGCGAAATAACGCCATAATACGTCGTCTTTGGTGATTTGTAAAATCTGAGATTCATCGCCCTTTACTCTGAATATCAGCATATCATCTACTCCAAAAATCAGAGTGCTTACAAAAAGTGCCATGAAAGCCATCCATAAAAGAAAAAGCAATGTAAACACAAAAGAAGCAAAAAATTTAACCAGTATGATTTGTGTTCTGCTGATGGGTTTCGTTAGCATCAGTCTCAAAGTACCCATATT
>VERM01000313.1 GCA_018882645.1 Ferruginibacter sp. | reverse complement strand
AAAAGGTACTGTAATACGCTGCAAATTTACAGTAAGCTTGCAATATTTTCCATTGATAAGTTTGTTAGATTTGTGATGTGGAAAAGTATGGTATAATTAAACAAAACAAATGAGTAGTAATCTGATGAAAAACTGGCAGAAAAAATCTGTTGAGAGAAAAAAGCTTTACAAGCAGTTTCTTGAGCGGACTGATAAAAATAAAGTTCTTCCATTTATGTCGGAGATTCATGAATCTGCTTTTCAAAAGATAAATTGTCTGGATTGCGCAGCTTGTTGCACAAATTATTCCCCTCGATTTAAAACGCCTGATATAAAAAGGATTTCCCGCTATTTGACAATGAAGGAAGGCGTTTTTATAGAAACTTATTTGAATATAGATGAAGATGGAGATTATGTGCTTAAGTCGAAGCCATGTCCTTTTTTACGTCAAGATAATCAATGCAGCATTTATGATGTTAGGCCTTCCGATTGCGCAAGATTTCCATATACCGATGAGGATGTGTTGTTGAAACGTCCGCAACTGACTTTAAAAAACGCTGAGTTCTGTCCCATTGTTTATTTCACACTGGAGAGATTGATTGAAATAAGAAATAAGTAATGTAAAATGTAAAATGTAAAATGTAAAATGTAAAATGTAAAATGTAAAATGTAAAATGTAAAATGTAAAATGTAAATAAGGGATTAGTTACTAACCCTCAAACCCTCAAACCCTCAGTACTGCAACTTTTTTAGTGATGGCACTTTTATCCAGTTAAAGATTACCACTCCGATTGTCATACATCCGCCAAAAATCACAGAGGGTACTACTCCCATTAATTTTGCCGCGACACCACTTTCAAATTGGCCCAGTTCATTTGAAGAATTGATGAACATACTATTAACCGCCATTACCCTTCCTCTTAATTCGTCGGGTGTATTGAGTTGTACGATTGTTGATCTGACTATGACGCTTACTCCATCCATGCAACCGCTGATGACCAACGCTGCAAATGATAGCCAGAAAATTTTTGAAACAGCAAAAATGATTATACATGCGCCAAATCCCGCAACAGAGAACAGCATCCATTTGCCTTGATTACTTTTAAGTGGAAAAATTGTAAGGATGGTTACCATGATGATAGACCCAATGTCTGTAGCGGCATTCAGCCAGCCGAATCCGATGGAACCGACTTTAAGGATATCTTGTGAGAAAATGGGAACCATAGCAATGGCGCCGCCAAAAAGTACGGCAAACAAATCGAGTGAAAGTGTGCTTAGAATTTCTTTGGTCTTGAAAACATAGGAAAGTCCTTCTTTTACACTTTGCCAGGCAGGTTGTTTTTTTGTGGTGAAAATTTCTTTTTTGCTAATGGTACTTATCAAGACAAAACCAACAGAAGCCAGAGAAATAATGCAGTAAAAAGTATAATGAATTCCAACAGCAGCAATCAGAAAGCCGGCTGTGGCGTGGCCGATTATGGAGCCAATGAGCCATGAAGATGAATTTATTGATGCCGCTCCCGGAAGCATTTCTTTTGGTACAATCTGAGCGATAATGGCATGAAAAGTCGGACCGGAAAATGCTCTGATTGCACCTGTTCCGGATATGACCAGAAAAATAATGGTGGATGTATACCAGGCATTTGAAACAGGATTGATTTTGGATGAGAGAAAGAGAAAAATAAGTATGCACAGAATGTATAAAAGCATGCATTTTAACAATATTCCTCTTTTCTCATTTTTGTCTATGTAATGTCCTGCATACAATGCAAGAGTTACGGCAGAAATCACTTCTGAAAGTCCAACCAAACCAAGCGCCAATGGACTTTTAGTTAATTGATAGACCCACCAGCCAATAACGGTTCCGGTCATACGAAGTGCCATGATAAAAAGGAAACGACCCAGAATGAAGTTTTTAAATTCTTTGATTTTCAATGCAGCATAAGGACTGAAGCTATCGATAGGTTTATTCAAATGAGATTTATGTTTTAGATTAAGGTTATATAATGCTGCCCCTGTTCATATTCCTGGTCCAACGCGTGGATGATTGCCTCTACATGTTTTGGATTTTCTTTAAAATCAGCATTGCTTACATCAATAAAAAGTGTTTTAATATTATGTTGTTTGATGTATTGTGTATAGGTATCTTGTAAAGTTAACAAGTATGCATCCGGAATGTTTTGTTCATAAGTTCTGTTTCGGTTTATTATGTTTTGCCTTAGTTTATCTATTGGGCAGTGCAGATATATCAATATGTCAGGCTGCATAATCTGAGGGTGAATGATCTCAAATAATTTCTGATATAATTTAAACTCTTCTTCCGGAAGATTCACTTTCGCAAACAACAGACATTTGGTGAAAAGATAGTCTGAAACCGTAACCGATTGAAAAAGATCTTTTGCCTGTAAAAGATCTTTCAATTGTTTGTAACGTTCGGCCATGAAAAACAATTCTACCGGGAATGCGTAATGTTCAGGATTCGCGTAGAACTTGTTCAGAAAAGGATTTTCGGCAAACTCTTCTAAAATAAGTCTTGCATTGTAGTGCTTACTCAGTATGTTGGCAAGGGTTGTTTTCCCGGCGCCTATATTT
>VERM01000312.1 GCA_018882645.1 Ferruginibacter sp. | reverse complement strand
GCCAATGTATCCGGGAAAAAGAACTTGACATTCGCCGTAAAGGACAACATTGAAGAAATTGGTTCATTTACCGCTCTCCTGGATGGGAAATGGCTTAGATTTTCCAATGACAAATGCAAAAGTTTCATTTATGAATTTGATGAATATTGTGAACCGGGTGAACATACTTTAGAAATCATTGTTAAAGATCTAGCCGGAAACGAATCAAAAGAAACATACCGGTTTATCAGATAATGCATAAATCATAACCAATGGTATTGATAGAGGAAGGCAGAAAAGCACCTGCGTTTAAAGGAAAAGATCAAAACGGGAAAACCGTTTCCTTGTCTGACTTCAAGGATAAAAACATCATACTCTATTTTTATCCTCAGGACGATACACCCGGTTGTACCGCTCAGGCATGTAATCTCAGAGACCATTACGGATTATTGAAAAACAAGGGATTTGAAATTATCGGTGTGAGTCCGGATGAAATGACAAAGCATAAGAAGTTTGAAAACAAATATGATTTGCCCTTCACTCTATTGGCTGATCCGGAGCGCAAAATCATTGAAAAATATGGAGTTTGGGGAGAAAAAAGTATGTATGGTAAAAAGTACATGGGATTGATCAGAACAACTTTCATCATCGATTCAAAAGGAGTAGTGAGAAAAGTGTTCTCAAAGCCGAAAACAAAAGAACACAGCCAGGAGATTCTGGAAGCTTGGAATTCCATGAATAAAAAATAAAATCACAAAAACTTTGGCAGATACACTGTATATCATAAAAGAAAATTCATGGATTGCTAAATTTGCCGGGTTTTTGATGAGATTTGATAAAATTGCAATTGTATTTGGTAAAACCATCTATCTGCACAACTGTAAAAAAGATGATTTCCTGGCCAACAAAAGATGGTTTGCCCATGAGATGTGTCATATTCGCCAGTATAAAAAATATGGATACCTTAATTTCATCATTCAATATCTCTGGGAAAGCATTAAAAAAGGTTACACACACAATAAATTTGAAGTAGAGGCTCGTGCTGCAGAGAATGAAATCCTTTAATTACAGCAGCCAATCGATTTCTCCAAACCGATAACTCTTTTGAATCGTATCGAATACTATTAATTCCCCGCAATGATTTACGGATTGCACCATGGCTTCAAAAACCATATTGTTTTTACGGAATCGTACTCTCTGATTTTTTTTATATAAATTATTATTATATTCTTTAATTATTTCATCTGAATCAATTTCACTCATGCTGGAAAAAGATTCAAAAACATATAAGTGTAGCATTTTAGACAATTCAAGTGCATTATATTTGAAACTCGTAATTTTCTTAAATGAAGTTGGATTGGGAAGATTTTCAGAGAAATGTATTTGATTTACATTTATTCCTATTCCGATGATACTCCAATTCCAGCTACTGCCTCTGTAAATATTTTCAATAAGAATACCTCCGGCCTTTTTGTCATGTACGTATAAATCATTGGGCCACTTGATCAGTGCATTTTCTCCAATTTGTTGACTCACAAAATTCCTGCACAAGTTGGCAATAAAGGCATTAAAAACAAAAGGAACAGGCTGAAACGCGGTCAATTTGTTCAACACAATGCTTAAAATGATGTTTTCTCCCGGCGCACTGATCCATTCTTTGTTACGCTGCCCTTTCCCTTGCATCTGATTGTCGGCAAACCAAGCCATTCCATTTTTTGCCAATCCTTCATGAACTTTGGCAACGGCATAATTGTTGGTACTATCTACTTCAGATAGATGATGAAAAACTAATTCTGATTTCATAAACACTTAAATGACAAAGAAATAGTATTTTTGATATAAGTTACAAACTAATTCACTTTGGTTTACATAAAATCATCACTAAAAAATTAAAAGAAAGCCTTTTGAGTAATCTGAATGTTCTGAAAGTTCGGAAAAAAAGTCCGACAAGACTAAACAGAAACAGTAAAATTTTCAAGACAATCATCAATGCGATTCAAGATAAAAAAGGCGAGCATATTGTTAGTCTCGATCTTAGAAAAATTCCTGAAGCTGTTGCCGATTTCTTCATCATCTGCCAGGCAAACAACAACAACCAATTAAGAGCCATTGCAGACAACATAGAAACTGAGGTAAAAAAACAATGTGGTGAAAGCCCGTTCAAACATGAGGGTCGTCAGGCCGAACAATGGATATTGATTGATTATGTCAACCTTGTTGTTCATATCATGTTACCCGAACCCAGAAAGTTTTATCAGCTCGAAGAATTGTGGAGCGATGCTGAAGCCCTGGAACATAACAATTAAATTAGAAAGAAAACACACACAAAGGACATTACAAAATATATGAGTCAACCCAACCACACGCCGCCCTCTAACCAACCTTCATCCGGCCAGAACCCCCAGAATAAAAAAAGTAAATTCAATATTTACTGGATATATGGAATCATTTTCCTGCTGATTATTTCATACAACTTGTTCCGTGGAGTAGAAAGTTCAGGAATAGAAATTTATGAAACCAATTTTAAAGAACTTCTGAAACAGGGGGATGTAACCAAATATAAAATCATTGGCAATAAAAAAATTGTTCAGGTATACAT
>VERM01000311.1 GCA_018882645.1 Ferruginibacter sp. | reverse complement strand
GCTTTGTCCAATGCTACTACAGCTTTGATCAATGGTGTTTTTGTATCCAGAGACTCGCCGGTATAAGAAACAAATATGGTTGGGATGCAGAGTGTTTTACCTTGTCCGGTTTCCATTACAAAAGCAGGGGAAGATGGATCCCATGCAGTGTAACCTCTGGCTTCAAAAGTAGCCCTCAGTCCTCCGCTTGGAAAAGAAGATGCATCCGGTTCTTGCTGTATCAACGCTCCGCCGTCAAATTCCTGAATGGCCGTACCGTCTCCTTTGAGAGTAAAAAATGAGTCGTGTTTCTCAGCTGATAGTCCTGTCAATGGCTGAAACCAATGCGTGAAATGTGTAACGCCTTTTTCTTCTGCCCATGCTTTCATTCCGTTGGCAATGTTGTTTCCCATTGTACGGTCGATTTTTTTTCCGCCGCTGGTGGAAGTTAAAAGGCTTTTATAGGCATCATCACTCAGATAATGTCTGGCTGTCTTTAATGTGAATACGTTTTCATTGAAAATAGAAGTAACTTTTTCGGAGGATTTTACCTCATAGCTGATTGCATTTTGGGCGATGTTTTTTATCGCAGTAAATCTTAATTCGCTCATTATTTAAGTATTTAGGTGGCGAAATTATTGAAATATTACAATAAAAAACAAAAAATTTAGTATATACTATTTAAAAAACGGAGTTTATTCAACAAAAAATTACATAATTTATTATTTAATATGATTGTAGTTATTTCTTTTGTCAAATAAAATGCAAAGGACTGGAGTGATAAGCAAAGGGAGGTAAATGCACTTGTAGCGAACGATTGAACTGGAGTTGGGCACGATATACCCTGTCAGTACAAACATGATGATACTGAATGAAAGTAAAAAAAATAAAAAATGATTCCGGTATAAAATAGATCTGTTTCTTTTTATCATTCCAAACGCCATTAGCAGAATAGTTCCCAAAATTTCAACAGACCAGAATGGGGTAAATTTCCCGCCTTTGTCCCAAGGATAAGGTCTGGCAAATCCATGATTGATTGCCTGTGGTAAATTTTGTAAAAAACTTTTTGGATTGGGCTGAAGCGTATCCATAGGAAGTTGAGACGCGGCTTTCTCTAGTGCTAAAAATGCTTGCTGTCTTTTACTGATGATTTGCAATGGTTGTATGGAATGATTCAGCATGGGAATCACAACCATCAATAACAGCAATAACGAGTACATCCACAAGTTGATTTTAAGGGGAGATATTTTTTTTCTGTAGCCCAGTACAAACGAGACAGCTGCCGGAATCAGTGCAACGACTACATAATTTCTCATCAACAGTAGAATAAGCAAAGACAATAAAATCAATATCCCTTTTTTCCAGTTGGCTTTTTGCGTGACAGAGAAATATATACCGTATATGAACAAGCTCAATGCGGTGAAAATGATCAGATCTTTTCCTGGAGCGGAAGTAAAAAAGATGGTAGAAGGCAGTAAAAAGCAAGCAGTCAAAACGGCGATGGATTTGCCCGGTAAAATTGTAATAAAAGTGCGGTAAAGTGCGATGGGGCCAATAAAGCCTATAATATTTAAAAGAAGCACGTTGATATAAATATTTTCTCTGCTGGCAACATTGAATAATGCCAGGATTTTTATTACAAGATTGGTTCTTAAATCATTCCAATATGATCCGACGACGCTGAAAAAACCTGTATGATGATTGCCGTAAGGGGAATAGAAAATATTTCCAATAAACGTTTTAGGGTCATTCCACAACAAATGATATTCATTGATGCTTTCATTGTGCAGCGGCCAGTAATCATTCGGTTGGGCATAATGATAGGGGAGCCATACCGCCAACAAGCCTGCAGTAATCTTTATCATTAACAATAGTGCCAATACACCCACTGACAGTCCGCTTTTTTTTATAAAAGGGATGCGGATAATGATGAATAAACCTGCAATCAGATAGATAGAAAAAAATAAATAGCTCAATGATTTATTATTTTGTGGGAAGATAGTTAAAATATTTGCATCATGTCATCTGCTTTGAACGTTATCTCTGGTTACCTTTGCGAAAATATTCTCCTCATATCATGGAAATCACGGCAAAAACAGCATCACAATTAAGAATCACTGAAGAAGAATTTGAGCTCATCAAAAAAAAACTCGGCAGAACGCCCAATTTTACTGAATTGTGTGCGTTCAGCGGCATGTGGAGCGAACATTGCAGTTATAAGAATTCTATCAAATGGCTGAAGACACTTCCCCGCGAAGGAAAGAAAATGCTGGTAAAGGCAGGTGAAGAGAATGCCGGCCTTATGGATATCGGAGACGGTTTTGGGGTTGTATTTAAAATTGAATCTCACAACCATCCATCAGCTATCGAACCTTTTCAAGGAGCTGCAACCGGTGTAGGCGGAATCAACAGGGATATTTTCACCATGGGAGCCCGTCCGATTGCATCGCTCAATTCACTTCGCTTTGGCAAACTGGATGAAGATAAAACAAGGCATTTGCTCTCCGGTGTTGTGCACGGTATTGGTCATTATGGAAATTGTTTTGGTGTTCCGACAGTGGGTGGTGAAGTTTATTTTGAAAACTGCTACTATACCAACCCGTTAGTAAATGCCATGAGCGTAGGGATTGTTAAGAAT
>VERM01000310.1 GCA_018882645.1 Ferruginibacter sp. | reverse complement strand
GGGTTATACTTTGTATGATGAAGAGCATTTAATCGGTGAGATCATAGAAGTAATTGAACAGCCGCATCAAATTTTATGTGCTATTTTATATAAAGGGAAAGAGGCACTGATTCCCATGCATGAAGAAAATCTTTTGAAAATAGATAAAAAAAAGAAACAGGTTATTGTGCAGCTGCCGGAGGGGCTTTTGGATATTTATACTTCAGCGTAGACCATCTATTAAGGATTCACTCGGTATTTTATACCAATTAAGGTTAGCTTGATTTATTCAGGCATTTTTCTTCAGCTGTGACATCAAAGCCGTAAAGGTTTTGGGGATGGGTGCAGTTATCTCATACAACACATCCTGTTCATCACGAAAAACCAAACGGTGGGAATGCAGTGCCAGTCGGTCAATCATAGGGCGCTCTTCTTCTTCGAGCTTACTAAGTTTGAATTTCTTTTTTACAGAAGAAAGCAGAACCGGTTTGCCATCCCCGTAGAGTGCATCGCAGGCCAATGGATGACCTATCTGTTTAGCGTGTACGCGTATCTGATGGGTTCTGCCGGTGTGCAATTGAAACGAAACAAGAGAATAGTGTCTGTTCCCTTCCAATACTTCAAATGATGTTGATGCCGGTTTGCCGTTTCTCTGCACCACCATTTGACCCTTGATTGTCGGATGCTCCGTTATGGATGCTTCTATTAATCCGCTTTTTTCGCGTGGCTCACCGACAACAATGCCTACATAATATTTCTCTATTTTTCTGTCTTCAAATAAACTGCTGAGGTATTTGTGCGTTGTCTCTGTTTTGGCAAATAAAATCAGTCCGCTCGTTTCTTTATCCAGTCGGTGTACGGTGAATATGGTTCCGTATTTTTCAATCAGCATTTCTTTGAGTGATTGCGCAGATTGAATTCTGTCCGGAATGGACAGCAAGCCCGAAGCCTTATTAACTGCCAGAAAAGATTCGTTTTCAAAAATAATTTCGATTTTTTTTTTCAAATCCAAGGATAATTTAAGGCCGGTCAAAAAAGTTGAAAAATTAAAAACTGTTCTTCCACATCATACTTTCTACTGGTCGGTTGGGCTGGTCGCTATATTTTGCATTTTTCTTTTCATTGTATTTTACCTCAATTTCTCCTTCAACCGGGAAATAAATGAGTTGCCCAATCGGCATGCCTTTATACACTCTTACGGGCTGTTTTACTGATATTTCAAGTGTCCAGTTTCCACAAAACCCTACATCCCCTTTGCCAGCGGTTGCGTGAATGTCAATGCCTAGCCTTCCTGTAGATGATTTTCCTTCCAAAAAAGGCACATGAGCATGTGTTTCGGTATATTCTTGCGTTACACCCAGATAAAATTTATCCGGTTGCAATACATATCCTTCTTCAGGTATATCAAAATGACTGATGGTATTGTGTTTTTTGGCATCCAATTCGGTTTGATCATAAGTGGCTAAGTGCTGTCCAAGGTGAACATCGTAGCTGTTACTGCCCAGACATTCCCTCTTATAAGGGGTTATCTTGATGGTTCCTTTTTCCATTTCTTCCAAAATTCGTTTGTCGCTTAAAATCATTTGTGGATACTTATTAGTTATTTTGTAAAAATAAATTTTTCTTTTCTAGTTTTAAAACAACAACATCAGAATGCCATTGGTTTATCAACAAAATATCAACGCGCATACAAAAATAGGTGTTTGGCATATTGTGGAGGATGAAAATTTCTTTTTAAATCAGGTTTCGCTCCAGAGAGATATAAAACATCCCAAAAAAAGATTACAGCATCTTGCAGGCAGATTGCTCCTTTTGATGCTCTTCGATGATTTCCCGCTGTCGCTGATTGAAATTGCCAGTTCCAATAAGCCATACCTGCGGGATCAGAGTTATCATTTCTCCATTTCACACTGTGGAGATTATGCAGCGGCTGTAGTCAGCACAGAAAACAGGGTAGGTGTGGATATCGAGATACCTACTAAAAAAATCCTTTCGGTTTTTCATAAGTTTATGGATGAATATGAGCATAATCTTTTTTTTAAAAATGATTTCTTTTCAGAAGCTGACCGGCTGACTATCTGTTGGAGTATCAAGGAAGCTATGTATAAATGGGATGGCAATACTCAGCTAGATTTTAAAAAGCATCTGCATATTCGAAATATTGAATATAATCTAAATGCCTTCAGAGCATACTGCGTCATTTCAAAATATGGAGATGATGTGTTGATTGCCGAAGGTTTGTTCTTCAATGGAAATTGTTTGGTTTGGATAGTCAATTGATCATTTAGATTGATTCAATTCATATTTCGAGTAATTTCTAAAGGCCTCAATTATCAAAACATCCAATCGCAAAACACTTCAAAGTGCCAGTAACGTTTTTTACCATTCGGCATAATCATCCATTTTAACTACATTTGGAGGATAAAATAATTATTATGAATAAACTTTTTTTGCTTTTCATCCGGCAGTGTGGGCTGGCATTTTACTTTATATTATTCACCTTTCGATTCGCTTCAGCTCAGAACGTTGGCATTGGAACTCAAACACCAGATGCGTCCGCTCAATTGGATGTAAGTTAAACATCAAAAGGATTTTTACCTCCGCGAATGACATACGCACAAAGAAATTTAAGCCCAACGCCATCTGTC
>VERM01000309.1 GCA_018882645.1 Ferruginibacter sp. | reverse complement strand
ACATTGGAGCGAACCAATGAGATTTCCAGAAAACTCCAGCAGTTGGCTAAAACTGTTGAAGGTGTTTCTTCTGTTACGGCTCTTGCGGGATATGAAATTCTAACCTAGGGAAGGGGTTCAAATGCCGGCACCTGTTTAATTAATTTAAAAGACTGGTCGGAACGGAAGCAATCTATAAAAGAGATTATCAAAGAGCTGGAAGAAAAATCCAAAGACCTTCCTGCGAATATTGAATACTTCGAACCTCCGGCAGTTCCGGGTTATGGAACCTCAGACGGATTTTCATTAAGACTTTTAGATAAAAGCAGTGATCCTGACTACCAGGAATTTGACAGGGTCAGCGCTAATTTTTTGGCTGAATTAAAAAAAAGAAAAGAACTGAGCGGATTGTTTGCTTTTTATTCTGCAAAATATCCACAGTATGAAATTTTTGTAGATAAGAATCTGGCGATGCAAAAAGGCGTTTCAGTTGGCGATGCCATGGAGAATCTGAATATCATGATTGGCAGTACTTACGAACAGGGTTTTATAAGATTCAACAACTACTATAAGGTGTACACGCAGGCCGGTCCTGAATTCAGAAAACAACCATCCGACATTTTAAATATGTTTATCAAAAACGATCATGGTGAAATGGTGCCTTACTCTGCATTTATGACCATAAAGAAGACGCAGGGGCCCAATGAAATTTCCAGATATAACTTATACATATCTTCTTTGATTAATGGTATTCCCGCAAAAGGATATTCCTCCGGTGATGCCATCAATGTTATAAAAGAAGTGGCTGCTAAAACTTTGCCGAGAGGGTATGATATTGCCTGGGAAGGTATTTCATATGATGAAGCCAGAAGAGGAAATGAGGCATTGTATCTGTTGCTTGTTGTAATTTTCTTTGTGTATCTTATTCTTGCTGCACAGTATGAAAGTTTCATTTTACCTTTTGCAGTTTTATTGTCGCTTCCTCCGGGAATCTTCGGTTCGATGTTGCTATTAAAAACCATGGGATTGGCTAATGATGTATATGCACAGGTGGGTATCATTATGCTTGTAGGTTTACTGGGTAAAAATGCCGTATTGATAGTTGAGTTTGCTGTTCAGAAGCGCAATGAGGGAGCTACAGTTTTGCAAGCAGCCATTGAAGGAGCAAGAGCGCGCTTTCGTCCCATTCTGATGACTTCATTTGCGTTTATTGCAGGATTGATTCCTTTGGTATTGGCAACAGGACCGGGTGCCGTAGGCAATCATACCATCGGTGCTTCAGCATTGGGAGGTATGTTGTTCGGAACAGTGTTCGGTGTAATCATTGTGCCCGGGCTATACTACATATTCGCAAAGTTGCAGGGCGACAGAAAATTGATCAGAGATGAAGACCATAATCCTTTGAGTGAAGATTATGTTCAAAGTCATACAAATGAACCATCAGATACATTAACATAGCAATTATAAATTTAACCTCAAATCAAAATGATTAAGTTGAAAAGCAATTATTTATTGATACTAATGTGTTCAGTTTGGTTGGGCGCATGCAAAATTCCGGCAATTATAACCAAAATAGAGAACAAGCAGACTCCTGCAACATACCTTAAGACGAAAGATACGGCCAACGCTGCAAATATCCAATGGCGTAATTATTTCAAAGACCCTGGTCTGATTGCACTTATTGATACTGCTTTAAAAAACAATCAGGAGCTCAATATCACATTACAGGAAATTGAGACCAGGAAAAATGAAATCATGGCGAGGGAGGGGGAGTATATGCCTTTTCTTAATTTTCGCGGAACAGTTGCTGCAGACAGGGCAGGTAAATACACCTGGAATGGATTTTCGGAAGAGGATCTGAAAGCCAATCCGGACAAGGGCCCGAAGTATATTGGTGATTTTATGTCCGGAGCTTATTTTTCATGGGAGCTGGATGTGTGGAAGAAATTGCGGAATGCAAAAAAAGCAGCTGTGTTGAGATATTTGTCGAGCATTGAAGGAAGGAACTTTATAATCACGAATATGATTGCTGAAATTGCTGAATCTTATTATGAACTGATGGCATTGGATAATTTGATGAACATAGTAAAGCAGAACATTGACTTGCAGACCAATGCGCTTAATATTATCAAGCTGGAGAAAGATGCAGCTAAAGTTACACAACTGGCAGTCAACAGATTTGAAGCGCAGTTGCTCAATACTAAAAATTTGCAGTATGAAATTCAGCAAAAAATTATTGAGGCAGAAAACAGAATAAATTTTTTGACAGGTCGCTTTCCTCAGCCTGTGATCAGAAATTCGGCAGCTTTCAACAATATGATCACGGATTCGATTTTTACAGGTGTGCCTTCTCAGTTGCTGACAAACCGCCCGGATATCCGACAAGCCGAACTTGAACTATCTGCAACAAAATTAGATGTGCAGTCGGCAAGAGCTAATTTCTTGCCTTCTTTCAGTCTGAATGCCGGAGTAGGTTTCCAGTCTTTCAATCCGAAATATTTAATCAGGCCCGAATCCATTTTATATAATCTGGCAGGAGAAATTGTAGGGCCATTAATCAATAAAAAAGCCATAAAGGCCACATATTTTAATGCCAATGCCAGTCAGATAAAAGCTGTTTACAATTATGAACAATCCATTTTAAATGCGCATATTGAAG
>VERM01000308.1 GCA_018882645.1 Ferruginibacter sp. | reverse complement strand
CAATGGAACGCCTACAGCACAGTATGTATATAATGTAAAAAACAATGGAATTTATCTGAGTACAGGAATCAAATTGGCAAGATCAAATGATCCCAAAACCTTACACACCAACAATGCATATAATTTTTTCAACGGAAGTTCAGTGAATTCTTCTTTGGGTTTAAATGAAATCATTTCAACCAATTCTCTTTTTTTGAATACATCAGCAGCAGATCCAATCAATTGGGATTATTTCCCATCAGCAAATAGTTCATTGATTGATAGAGGACAAAATCTTGGCTTTACTAAAGATTTTGCAGGTAATCCTGTTCCAACTGTACCTAACTCAGGTATTTATGAAAATGAACAGACAATTACACCCTTATCCGCTAACTCCAGTGCAGGAATGATCAGTTGTAACGGAGGAAGTACATCGGTTGTTGTAACCGCATCCGGTGGAACTGCACCATACACAGGTACCGGTACTTTTACCGTCAATGCAGGAACATATACCTATACAGTTAAAGATGCCAATGGAGCAAGCGCTTCGACAAGTATTACTGTCACTCAACCCACCCCAATTGCTATCAGTTTAAATGCAGGCAATATATTATCTTATGGAGGATCCACTTCCATTACTGTCAATGCCTCCGGAGGAACCGCGCCATATAGTTATAGTATAAACAACAGCACTTACCAGACTTCAAATGTATTCAACAACATAGTTGCAGGAAACTATACAATCACTGTAAAAGATGCAGCAAATTGCAACAAGTCAAGTTCAATTACAATCAATCAGCCTTCATCAACACTAATCGCTTCCGTGAGTGCAGGTATGATTAGATGCAATGGAGGAAGCACATCGGTAGTTGTAACCGCATCCGGTGGATCTGCACCATACACAGGCATTGGCACTTTTACCGTCAATGCTGGAACATATACCTATACCGTTAAAGATGCCAATGGGGTAAGCGCTTCGACAAGTATTACTGTCACTCAACCCACACCAATTGCTGTCAGTTTAAATGCAGGCAATATATTATCTTATGGAGGATCCACTTCCATTACTGTCAATGCCTCCGGAGGAACCGCTCCATATAGTTATAGTATAAACAACAGCACTTACCAGACTTCAAATGTATTCAACAACATAGTTGCAGGAAACTATACAATCACTGTAAAAGATGCAGCCAATTGCAACAAGTCAAGTTCAATTTCAATCAATCAGCCTTCATCACCACTAATCGCTTCCGTGAGTGCAGGTATGATTAGTTGCAACGGAGGAAGCACATCGGTAGTTGTAACCGCATCCGGTGGAAGTGCACCATATACAGGTATCGGTACTTTTACCGTCAATGCAGGAACATATAGCTATACTGTTAAAGATGCCAATGGAGTGACAGATTCAAAAAATATTATAATAACACAACCTGACATTCTGAAAGTAGATGTAATCATTAGTGATACAGCTCTTTCAGATGGTTCAAGAATTGCGAATGTAATTGTATCAGGAGGAACCGGAAATTATTTATACAAATTGAACGGTGGTGATTATACTTCAAATTCAATATTTCAGGGGTTATTTGCAGGAGATTACACTTTGATAGTTAAAGATCAAAATGGTTGTGCAATAACTACAGGTTTTACAATCACACAAAAACAGGGACCTTCGCTAGAAATCAGTACGATTTTTATTAAAAATGTATCTTGTAAAAGAGGAAATGACGGACAATTGACGATTAATGCAACTGGAGGTTCAGCTCCCTATCAGTATTCGATAAATAATTCGGATAATTACACGGCAAATAATAATTTTAATAATTTAAAATCAGGATATTATAAAGTTTTTGTAAAAGATTTAAAAAACAATGTTGTGGACACATCAATTTATATAAAAGATGGGAAAAGACCATGCAACAAAATCAATCAGACAAACAATTACTTGAGATTGAATACAAATCCGAATCCAACTACGTCCTTTTTTAATTTATCCATTGAATCAGATTCCGATGACAATTTATTAATAGATGTCATGAGTTTTAATGGTGTAAAAGTATATCAGTATAGTGGTAAGAAGTCCCATAATATTCAATTTGGTCAAAACTTAAGTAGGGGTGTGTACATTTTAAGAGTCAGACAAGGAGCAAATATTTCTACTCAAAAACTAATAAAGTTGTAGTATTCGATTTTCTCATTCAAAAATCCCGGATTTCCCGGGATTTTTTTTGATAGATATCATTGAATTAAAAAATAGTAAATGATATTTTTAGATTTTTTTAAAATAATGATAATGTATAAAACAATACTATGCATAAGTCTTTTGTTACATTTTAATACTAAAGCAAATACATTTTATATCAGTAAAGATGGGAAAGATTCAAATGACGGCATGTCGATAAATGCACCCTGGAAAACTTTAATTAAAATTCAAAACGAAGCCAATGCTGGAAAAATTAAATCTGGAGATAGTATTTTATTTAAAAGGAATGAAACATTTGAATATTATCTAGAAAAGCTTATTGAATTGTCAGATAAAAATGAAAATTTTGAAATTGTTACAGAATTTGATATTCATGATTCTGGAGATTCCGATGAAGGAGGTCCTTCTTTTGAAGGATCATCAGTACCTAATGATCTATTAGATAAAATTTTTGAAAGTTTTAGTGTAGATGAT
>VERM01000021.1 GCA_018882645.1 Ferruginibacter sp. | reverse complement strand
CTACCATCCTGCCCGTCATTCTCATCCAATGAAATCACAGGTATATTGTCTCCTACATCATCTTTTAATTGTTCAAGTACCGTGGTGTCCTGCTCATTCAAATTTTCAGTCTTTCCATTGTCTTTCTGCGCAAATATATTTCCGGATGAAAACAAAATAAATAAAATTACACCGGCAGTTTTGGTGAAATGGGTCAACATAGCTTTTTGGTTAAGGCGTCAAAGTTAGATTTATCGCTCAAAATAAAACAAAAAAAATAAGAAAGAGAATAATTTAATAACATATTGCAACCATTTTACTTGTTATGCGCATCCCGAAAACGATTGTTTTGTTATATTTACTCTTTAGTTTAACAGTTTTAAGTTTTTACAAAACAAGATATTATTAATTTGTCATTTGTATATGACTGCTTCCAAAATTGAATAAAAATGTTTGAACTTTATGTTGAATTTTAACCATCAATAATTTAATAAAATGAAAAAAATATTTCTGACATACGCTTTGTTGATTTCAACCTCAATCTGCCTGGCACAAAAAAGCAATTTCAGAGTTTCACTGATAGGATTTTACAATCTTGAAAATCTTTATGACACTGTCAACAATCCGAGCGTAGATGATGAAGAGTTTTTGCCCAATAGCCCCAGGCAATACAACAGTCGTATTTACTGGGATAAGCTCGATCGCTTGTCTGATGTCATTTCGCAGATGGGTACAGACATCACACCAGACGGATTGGCAATGCTCGGGGTAGCTGAAATTGAAAACGATACCGTTCTGAATGACTTAATCCATACAGAGAAATTAAAAAATAGAAAATGGAAATTTGAGCATTACAATTCACCCGATAAAAGAGGTGTAGATGTGGCACTTCTGTACAATCCAAAATATTTCAAGGTATTGTTTAGCGCTCCGTTATTTGTTCAGTTGCCCGGAGGATCCAAAGACTCCTATTTTACAAGAGATATTTTATACGTTAAAGGGTTAATGGATGGCGACACTATACATGCATTTGTCAATCACTGGCCATCGAGATCTGGGGGTGAAGAGCGATCCATACCTGCAAGAGCTGCAGCAGCAGCTACAGCAAAAAAGCGGATTGATTCCATTATGGCTGTAAATCCCTTGAGCAAAATTGTGTTGATGGGCGACTTAAACGACGACCCTGTTAGTCCAAGTTTGACGGAGGTTATTGGAGCAAAAGGTAAAATAAGCGAAACAGGAATTTCGGAAATGTATAACCCATGGGTGGATATGTACAAAAAGGGAATCGGAACATCTCCCTATCAGGATGCATGGGGCCTGTTTGATCAGGTACTTTTCTCCGGAGCATGGATTAATAAAGAACAGAAAGGTTATTTTTATTACAAGCATTTTTTATTCAACAAAGAGTTTATGGTGCAAAAAACAGGCAAATGGAGAGGATACAGCAAAAGAACATGGGATGGCATAACCTACAACTACGGCTACAGCGATCACTTCCCGGTTTATATTATGATGGTTAAAAAAATAGATAACGCCGGTAAATAATTTTACCAAATAATACGAATTGCAATAAATAATAAATCCCCTCTCTTTCGAAAGGGGATTTATTATTTCAGCTTCAGAATATTTTATTCCTCTACTTTCACTTTTCCTTTTGCTTTGGCTATTACCTCTTCTGCAACATTGTTTGGAGCAGGGGCATAGTGGCTGAACTCCATGGTTGAGGTAGCGCGTCCACTTGACAAAGAACGCAACTGTGTAACGTAACCAAACATTTCACTTAAAGGGACTTTTGCTTTGATTACTTGAACACCATGCCTACTATCCATTCCCTCGAGCATACCACGGCGACGGTTAAGGTCTCCCGTTACATCACCCATATATTGATCAGGAGTCAGCACCTCCACTTTCATGATGGGCTCAAGCAATACGGGTTTAGCCTTGCGACCTGCTTCACGGAAACCTTGTTTAGCACAAAGTTCAAATGATATCGCATCAGAATCCACATCATGATAACTTCCGTCAAACACTCTCACTTTCATATCTACTATAGGATAGCCTGCAAGCACACCGGTATTCATACTGGAAGTAAAACCTTTAATGATGGGAGCGATAAACTCTTTTGGAATACTACCTCCAAATATTTCATTAACAAACTGCATACCACCTAAAGGATTTTCTTTCAACCACTCTTCATCAGCAGGCCCGATTTCAAAAGCGATATCACCAAACTTACCTCTACCGCCCGTTTGTTTCTTGTACACCTCTCTGTGCTCAACGGCAACTTTGAAAGCTTCTTTATAAGCCACCATCGGAGCACCTTGGTTGATTTCCACTTTAAATTCACGCTTCATACGATCTACTATGATTTCCAGGTGCAGCTCTCCCATCCCACTGAGAATCGTCTGACCTGTTTCTTCGTCTGTGCGTACACGTAATGTAGGATCTTCTTCAACAAGTTTTGCAATAGCCATACCCATTTTATCCACGTCAGCCTGAGTTTTAGGCTCAACTGCAATAGAGATTACCGGCTCAGGGAAAGTCATTGCCTCCAACACTATTGGATGATTCTCATCGCATAGTGTATCACCGGTTTTGATATCTTTAAAACCTACTCCAGCTCCAATATCTCCGGCTTCGATGAAGTCGATTGGATTTTGTTTATTCGCATGCATCTGCATGATGCGGCTGATGCGTTCTTTTTTACCTGTTCTGGTATTCAATACATAAGACCCTGCATCCAAACGACCGCTGTAAGCTCTGAAAAATGCGAGTCTTCCCACAAAAGGATCAGTCATGATCTTAAAAGCAAGAGCAGCAAAAGGCTCTTTCGCATCTGCCTTACGGGAAATTTCCTCTCCATTATCAGGATTGGTTCCCTGAACAGCGTCAATATCCAATGGTCCTGGCAGATATCGACATATTGCATCCAATGCCGTTTGAACTCCTTTGTTCTTGAATGAAGATCCACACATCATTGGAATGATAGAAATATCAATAACTGCTTTACGGATGGCTTCATGCATTTCGTTTTCAGTAATGCTGTTGGGATCGTCAAAGAATTTTTCCAGCAACTTATCATCGTATTCAGCAACCGCTTCCACAAGATGTTGCCTCCACTCATTTACCTCATCCACCATATCATCAGGAATAGGAACTTCTTTATAAGTCATACCCTGTGTGGCATCATCCCATACCATTCCTTTCATGGTGATCAAATCCACCACGCCTTTGAAATTATCTTCGGCACCAATAGGCAGCTGAAGAGGAACGGCTTTTGCTCCCAGCATTTCTTTTACTTGCTTAACCACATTTAAAAAGTCAGCACCGCTGCGATCCATTTTGTTTACGAATCCAATACGGGGAACTTTGTAACGATTTGCCTGACGCCAAACTGTTTCAGACTGAGGCTCCACACCGGAAACTGCACAAAACAAAGCTAGCAAGCCATCCAAAACACGGAGTGAACGCTCCACCTCAACGGTAAAGTCCACGTGACCCGGCGTATCAATGATGTTAAATTTGAATTGTTTGGTATCTGCAGTTTTTTGTCCCTGATTTGTAGGAAAATTCCAGAAACATGTTGTAGCAGCAGATGTAATGGTAATGCCCCTCTCCTGCTCCTGAGCCATCCAGTCCATGGTAGCGGCTCCTTCATGAACCTCTCCGATTTTATGATTTACACCGGTATAGTAAAGAATACGCTCGGTGGTGGTGGTTTTACCGGCATCGATATGAGCGGCAATACCAAAATTTCGTTGATAACGTAAATCTGCCATTTTGAATTTTTTATTTTTTATTGTTAAGAAAAGTACCGTAAATAAAATGAGAAGATAATTATTTAAGGATTTTATTAAAGATTATGCATCAGATGAGATCGTTCATTCAACGATTCACAGATGATAATATGATGAAGTAGACTCTCATAAGATGCTAAATAGTTCATACACTCAGCAAATGATGAATCTTTTAGCGTTGCAAATTTAGTGCAAATACCCTATTTTACAAACGGAAATAATATAATATTAAATAACATTATATTAACATGCGTTTTAGGCATTTATGTTTTTTTTAATCATGTATGTACTAAATTGAAACAAGATAACATTTGATATTTAACCCTAAAAAAATCATACGAACCACGAATAACCCTTTTAATTTCCGGCAGATGACCTTATTTCCTCATAATACAAAAGCCATGTCAAATGAAAACAAACATCATTATTCTATTGATTGGATTATTTTTTTCCAGTCATTCAAATGCTCAGGATTCAATTCAAAAAGTTCCGGTTTTTGATTACCACAATGACTTCAACCGAATTCTTAAAGAAACACAGAATGAAGAAAGTGATTTGAATTACAATAAACTACTGGAGAGATTTCAGAATAACGACTCGACCCTAAGCAATCAAGAAACATTAGCATTGATGATTGGATTTACTAAAAATCAATACTTCAAACCACAACTTGATACATTAATTGAATTGGAAATATCTGATTTAAGAAAAAAAAGAAATTACAGAGAAGCCATTACCAAAGCCAATCAGTATCTTAAAACACACCCATTAAGTTATCTGGCGCTTAAAGAAATTGCAATTTCTTATTATCAACAGTCGAAAAATTTCGAAAAAGAAATGAAACTGGACAGCAGTGTACTTTTTATTGACAGCGGAAGATATTACGGCATTCGCCATTCTAAAATTTTTGATGCTATGCGATACAGTGGAAAGGGCAATGACCCCAACAGTCCAATATTCTCTCTTGGCCTTACAGATGGCGAACATTTCATAACTGATGCAGGCCACAAAATAGAACAAAAGGATGTTGATTGGAATAATTATGGAGATTTCATAGAAATAATTTCTGCTGCAAAAAATCTGGAAGCAAAGCTATATTTTTTCATTATTCAACATGCAAAAGCAATTATAGACGAGGAGGAGGATAAAAAAATAAAAGCCCAAAAAGAAGCAGATAAAAAAGGTTCAGGAAAAAAGAAAAGTTGAATAACCGATAAGTATAATTCTAAAAATGATTGAAAAATGCAAAGAAAGAAATTCATTGAACTTTCTTTTTTATCTGCTTTATGTGCCTTATACTCCCCATTAGAGTTGATGGCAAGCCCCAAAAAAAATGATGGGTATTTGTCAGATAATCAAAACGATTTGTCTGATAATATCAATGTCAGATATATCAGACAAGGAAACAGTTCCTACGAGTCGCTCAGGCAAGGTTTCAATAAACGAATCAACAAATTGCCTGCAGTCATCGCCTTGTGCAGCAGTGCCATCGGCGTAGCTGAAGCGGTCAAATATGCTGCTAAAAATAATCTGGCGGTTGCGGTAAAAAGCGGCGGTCATTGCATGGAGGGATTCTCATGCAATAATGATGGATTAGTGATTAATCTGTCTGAAATGAAATCCATGCGTTGGATAAACGATGATAACATTCAAGTAGAACCGGGCTGTACGCTTAAAGATATTTATGATTTTATCCTCCCAAAAAACAAAATCATTCCCGGAGGGTCTTGCGCCGGCGTAGGAATTGGAGGCCTTGTAATGGGTGGCGGCTACGGTCTCCTTGCCAGAAAATTCGGACTGACATGTGACAGCCTCAGGGAAATCACAATGGTTGACGGAACAGGAAAAATCATCCAAGCCCAATCAGACAGCGAATTGCTTTGGGCATGCAAAGGTGGCAATAATGGCAATTTCGGAATTGTGACATCACTCACATTCAAAGTACACCATGCGCCAAACAGCATGCAGTCTTTCCGTTTTAAATCGTTTCAAACCACAAAAGAAAAATCAAAAGAAATTTTAAAAAAATGGTTTGAAGTCACTGCTTTACTTCCTGCCAACTGTTTCAGCGCCTTTGTTCAAAATGGAAAAACAGCTTATATCCTGCTGACCAATGTAGGAGCAACAGATGAAAAAGTACAAAAAGCCATTACCGGCCTAAAGTCTGTAACTGAAAAGCATACACAAACCGGTCAGATTCCACTTTCAAGTGCACTCAAAGTTTACTATGGACAGACCACGCCATTGTATTTTAAAAATGCATCGGCCGGTCTTTATAATGACTTCAACACAATAGCACCATTTGTTGATAAGATATTGGATTTGGTTTTATCAACTCCGGGAATGATTTATCAGGTAAATACGTTGGGTGGCAAAATACAAGATGCCGAATTCGAAAAACTTTCTTCTTTCCCCCACAGGAAATTCAATTATTTATCCGAATTGCAGACCTATTGGAAACAACCCGAGCAAGGGAAAAAACTGATGCAACAATTTCAAAAGGTACAAACTATTTTTAAAGAAAATGGCATAACTGCCCAATACAGAAATTATCCTGATGTTGATTTTATCAACGCTCCACAAATTTATTACGGTGCCAATTTCAACAAATTAGTGGAAATAAAAAAACAATACGACCCCAATAACTTATTCAGGTACGAACAGGGAATTAAAGTATAAAAGACCATTTCCTTTAAGATGATTTTACTGATGCTTGCTCCATCTTACGAGTTAGAAAAACAATTTTAATTTAGTACCTTTCCACCGTGAATATTAAAACCATAAAAGGTGTGAAAGCTCAACGAAAATGGTCGTTGTACTTCATTCTGATTTTGTTTTTTTTGCATTACGTTCCCTGTGCACAAACCTTCACAAACAATACAGGAGGTGTTATCCCTGATGGAGCTTCTTCGCCAACTTTTTTTCCGGTAAATGTATCTGGAGTAGGAAACATCAACAATAATTTTGGAGTAGCAAATGTGTGTATAGACATCACACACAGCTGGGTGGGCGATCTTGAAATTTATATCAAGGCTCCCGATGGAACAAAAATTCCTTTGAGCATACAAAATGGAGCATCCGGCGATAACTTCTCCGGTACCTGCTTTAATGGAACATCCTCCATACCCATCAGCAACGGTAAGGCTCCTTTCTCCGGTGAATTTACACCAGATGGGGCATTAAGTACCCTCAACAATGGACAGAATGCTGATGGAGAATGGCTTCTGTGCGTACAGGATCTATTTGAAAGCGGCTCCGGAAATGTAAACAGTTGGAGTATTACTTTCAATAATACACCCGCTCCCCCGCCACCACCTATTCCACTATGTCTCGGAAATCCTCCCGCAGGGAATACCTGCACCAATGCTTCACCCGTTTGCAATTTCAATGGCTATTGCGGAAACACCTCTGGCAACTACACCGCCGATTTCTGGCCGGAATTGAAAGCCGCATTCTGCGGAGACATCATAGACAACAATTCTTTCGTAAGTTTTGTGGCATCCGAAAATAATGCCGTTTTCAACATTTGGGTAAGCAACAGCCAAAACGGTGAAGGAATACAAATGATGTTTTTCAGCGGAGGATGCGGATCAGGAGCCGTTGTCAATCATGGCTGTTACAGTCAGATCAAACCCAGCGTTTACCCATCCATTGTATCAGCAAAGAATCTGATTCCAGGAAAAACTTACTACCTGATGTTTGATGGTTTCTCCGGTGATATATGCAACTATACCATTGAACCCGTTTCCGGTGTGAATATTCTGAAAATCAAAGCATCCTCCAATGAAATTTGCAAAGGGAGTCCCGTCACGCTCAATGCATCAGGAGCAAATGGAATATATTCATGGAGCGGCCCTGCTCTCGTCAATACATCAGGTGCCACAGTTACTGCTTTCCCAACCGACAATGCTATTTATACTGTAACGCTTGATGCCCCCATTGGCAATTGTTCCATCAGTCAGGATATAAAAATTGGAATAAATCCCAAACCTGATCTCGGACCCGATCAGAAAGACACGATTTGTACGGGAAAGCCTGTTGACATCACTAAGAAATTTTTTACTGGTCTCCTGAATGTGGTATGGACAAAAAACAATCAGCCGGTAATCAATCCGGAAAACATTTCTGATTCCGGCCTGTACAGAATCAAAGCAACCAATCTTGCAGGTTGTTCTGATACCGCATTTGTCCGGATTGCCTTACAAAAAAACTTTTCAGTAAATGCCGGAAATGATACCACCGCAGTTCGGAATCAACCTCATCAATTAAAAGCCACAGGTGCGGAAAGCTATATATGGAGTCCTGAAAATATGTTGAATAATCCAACAAGCCAAACTCCACAAGCTATTCTCACACAAGATCAGAAATATATTGTCACCGGATTCAATGCAAAAGGCTGCAGTGCATCCGATACGATTTTTATAAAAGTGTATGACGGCCCAACCTATTATATTCCAAAAGCATTTTCTCCCAATGGAGATGGCATCAATGATGTATTCAGACCCATTCCCGTTGGAATCGTCAATACAGAGCTTTTGAATATCTATAACCGGAATGGCAATTTGATTTTTTCAGGCAGACAATCTATGAAGGGATGGGACGGCACGTATTTGGGTAAACCTCAGCCAACAGGATCTTATGTATGGTACATCAAGGGAAAAGACAAAGATGGCAAGCAGATTCTTATGAAAGGTTCGATCTTGCTGATAAGATAAATGGGGCTATTATAGTTTTATTCCGGCAGTCATAAAAAAAGTTCTTCCATCGGCAGGCAATGCCCCCGGTCCGGGATATCCGCTCGATCTTCTTGTAAAATAAACAGAATTAAAAAGATTATTGACGCCTGTTTTAATTTCAATGTCTTTATTGACCTTCAACTGTAAAGTAAGATCGGTTACGGTATATGCCGTAATCAATCCGGTTTGTCCGTTTGTTGAAGGCAGCTCCGTATTGTTTGCATCACTGTATACTTTGCCCACATAACTCATTTGAGCAGTCAGATTAATGTTGGCAAGACTGGCAGTAAGGCCTCCGCGAAGTATATGTACAGGCGCATTTTCCACTCTTTTACCCTTTACTTTTTCATCCTTATATGCACCTGAATATCTGGCATCCGTGTAAGAATAGGAAACAAATGATGACAATCCGGTCTTATTATTATTCCTGAAAAGTTTAAGCATATCAAATTCGAATAAAGTCTCAATACCTCTGCTGGTACTTGAACCAACGTTCGTGATTAGACGCTGATTGCCTGATGAAGAAATCACACCAATTCTGTCGTTATATTGCAGCTGATAAAAAGTGACATCAAAACGAAACAGATTATTGATTTTACCCCGATATCCCAGATCAACATTGTATCCCCTGGAATCTTTGAGATCCTTATCCACTATATCTGTAGTTGGAGCAGCCTGCAGATTGGCAAATTGAATCGGACGATAGGCCTGAGTAAATCCGGCATATAATTCCGTTTGTTTGCTTATGTGATATTCAAAACCTATTCCGGCCAGCACAAAACTTCTCTGACGGTTTATGTTCTGTAAAATAATTTCATCTCCTGTAGTGGTAAATCCGTTTCTTCCTGAAGCCGAACCTTTCAGCCATTCATATCGAATTCCCGGAATAATCGAAATGTTCTCATTAATCTGAAATATCGATTCAATAAATGCAGCTCCATTGTATGATCTGAAATGGATATCCTTAGGGAAAGGAGGAACAACATTTACATTATACTCGGAAGAAACAGTACCCTTGCCATCCGCTCTTCTGAATGTTGTTCCTGTATACATCCGAATTCCTGCTGAAATTGTATTTTTTATCTTTCCCCATTTTTTCTCCGTGATAAATCTGGATTCAAGTCCGTAATTATTATAGTTATCTATGGTTACTGTCCTGTTGTTGTACTGAAGGGTTGTACCATTGATCGTATCGCCGATCGTGAGTTCTTTTAAAAATCCTACACTGTTTCTATCAGCAATGACGGCAAAAAGCTTTGTGTTCCATCGTGTATTGTTGTTGAAATCAACATTTGCAATGAAAGCAGGCACATGCCATGTCACATCAAACCAGTTTCTGGAGCGATTGCTTTGTCTAGCATCATCTTTGATTTGTGCGTCTGTGAGCCCACCGGGCTGATGGCTTCTGATATGAGAACGGCTATATTCAGCTGTGAATGAAATTTTATCAGTATGATTGTACGTGACAGTTGCAAATGCAGCATTCGTATAGAAATCGCTGTTTTTTCTCCATCCATCTCCGCTTCGATGATCATAAAAGCCGTAATATGCAAACTTACCCTTTTTACCTCCGATCGCATTGAATGAACCGAAAAGTCCATTGCTGCCAAATGACTGATATATTTCGGCCTCAAAAGGTTTCGAAAAATCATTCCCATTTCTCAAAATATAATTTACCAGTCCACCAAATTGAGGACCATACTGTAAAGATCCCTGACCCCTTACAACTTCTATTCGCTGAACTGCCTGCATGGGAGGATTATAATACGCTTCAGGATACCCAAAAGGATCTGCAGAAATATCATATCCATTTTGCCTCACATTAAACTCCCAGCTTCTGTTAGGACTGAGGCCTCTGGTAGATATGCCAACCTGTATGCCACTGGGGTCACTCTCCCATACATGTATGCCGGCCACCTTAGCCATAATCTGCCGCATATTGTTTGTAACCACATTTCCCTGAACATTATCAATGATTACCAAAGCATTTTTTTTACCTGCGTAAATATTGGTACCTACTACCTCAGGCATGAATTGAAAATCGGACTTGCTGTTCTTACCAACAATCGTTACATCGGGTAAATTTTTTACAATGTTAGTGTCGGCATAATTGACCTCCCTGTTGTCCTGAGCAAAAATGATTTGACCAAAGAAAACAGACACAAATATGAAATGAAAGCGAATAGACATCTTAATAAATGACAAAAATTTTTGCGAAGTTCAACTTTGTCCAACAAAATATGATTACGGAATAGGTAAATCGCCTTACGCAATTGGTAATAATCTAATGAAAAAACACCAACCCTTTTATGTTTGACACCATGTAAAAAAAATGCCGCTCAAAAGAGCGGCATTTATATCAAAATTATAATATAAATTATACTCTAAAGTGTGCAAACGCTTTGTTGGCTTCAGCCATACGGTGAGTGTCTTCTTTCTTTTTGAAAGCAGCACCCTCGCCTTTACTGGCTGCCACAATCTCATTGGCCAATTTATCTGACATACTGCGACCGTTTCTCTCACGGCTGTATCTGATCATCCATTTTACACTTAGAGATATTTTTCTGTCGGGACGAACCTCAGATGGAATCTGGAATGTGGCACCGCCAATACGACGACTGCGAACCTCAACTCCCGGTGTGATATTGGCCAAAGCTTTTTTCCAGACTTCATAACCATCTTCACCGGTTATCTTAGCCACTTTATCCAGCGCATCATAAAAAATATTGTACGCTCCGCTTTTCTTTCCCTCCCACATCAGATTGTTGACAAAACGTGTAACGAGTTTGTCGTTGAACTTGGGATCCGGTGCTAAGGGGATTTTCTTGGGTTGTGATTTACGCATTGTTGTTCATTTTCGTATAACCGTTTGTGTTATACTGTATCATTTTAAAAAATTATTTTTTGGCTTTTTTGGTTCCGTATTTGCTACGGCTTTGTTTACGGTCTTTTACACCTGCAGTATCCAGACTTCCGCGGACAATATGGTAACGAACTCCTGGCAAATCCTTAACCCTTCCGCCACGTATCAATACGATTGAGTGCTCCTGTAAATTGTGTCCCTCACCGGGTATGTAAGCGATGACCTCAATTTTATTAGTCAATCTTACTTTTGCCACTTTACGCAAAGCCGAGTTCGGCTTTTTAGGTGTGGTGGTATACACTC
>VERM01000307.1 GCA_018882645.1 Ferruginibacter sp. | reverse complement strand
GACAAACACTGCGCCAATCAACCAACCTAACAAGGGCGGCAATTAAAAATTATTTTACAATTTTATAATCTCCCGCTCATATTACAGCGGGTTTTTTTATTTTGAGGTTTATAAAGATTACCGCACACAAAGAACAACACTCTAAAATGAATCGAAAGAAAAAAAAATATACCAAAAGAAAGAAAATAATCATTTTTATAGCCTGCTTTTTTTTGGTTTTGATCACCGCTTTAGGAAGTTACTTCGCATGGGTTTTCTATTCATCATCAGTATCCTCTCCTCCTCAAAAATACTTTTTCATCAAAGCTGGAAGTTCATATGAAGATGTACGCCAAGCATTGATTGAACAAAAAATCATTTCAAATGGAACTCATTTTGACTATGTGGCCGGCTATTATGGTTACAAAAACAAAATCAAATCCGGCAGATACGAAATAAAAGATAAATCGAGTCTGGTATCTCTGGTAAAAATGCTGAAATCAGGGAAGCAAGCTCCGGCAAGACTTACAATCACCAAAATCAGAACGAGAGAAGATCTTGCAATTAAATTAGACAAAACGTTTCAGCTGGATTCCATCACAGCCATCACATTTTTAAACAATAATGACTCATTGAAAAGTTTTGGGTTAGACACGAATACCATTTTGACTGCCATCATCCCCAATTCATACAATTTTTGGTGGGAAAGCAGTATGCCTAAAATCATTTCTAGACTAAAAGATCAAGCCGACAAATTCTGGAATGGGGAAAGATCAGAAAAAGCAAAAAAACTGGGCCTGACGCCAAATCAAGTGTATATCATTGCCAGCATTGTAGAGGAGGAAACGAATGTTCAAGATGACAAAGGCAAAATAGCCAGTGTTTATATTAACAGATTGCAAAAAGGCATAAATCTTGAGGCATGCCCTTCCGTTAAATTTGCATTGAAAGACTTTGGATTAAAAAGAATTTTGTTCAGCCATTTAAAAGTGGCATCTCCCTATAATACTTATATCAATCCGGGATTGCCTCCCGGCCCGCTTTGCACACCATCCATTTCCACAATTGATGCGGTATTGAACTCCCCTAAAACAGATTTTTTGTTTTTTGCTGCAAAATCAGATTTTAAAGGATATTCAGTTTTCGCAACAAATCTTTCAGATCATCAAAGAAATGCAAGACTATATCAGCAAGCGCTTGACAGCATCACAAGACTGAAAAATTTAAAAAAATCATCTGAAGGCAATTGAAAAAGATTGAAAGAATATTGATTACAAAAACACCGATTGCTTTTCTGTTGAATAAAAGCAAATCAATTATTTTACCGGGATTTCAGGGAGTGCCTTTGTATGACGTAATAAAATTTTTTTACAGCCAAATTAAAAACCAAGGAATTTCTGAACGTGCCTCTGCCATATCCTACAATCTGATCATGGCTATCCCCCCCTCACTGTTGTTCATGTTCACTCTTATACCCCAACTGCCTTTTTTATCTAAAACAACTATTCAAAATCAATTGCACAAATTGATCGATGATATTATTTTATCTGAAGAGTATAACAAAGAAGTCATTGCGTTTGTGGATTCATTTATTTTCGATCAAAGATTAGGGCTGCTCTCAATTGGATTTATCATGTCTCTTTTTTTTGCATCCAATTCCATTATGGCAATGGAAAGATCTTTTAACAGAAAACAGTATGTAGGATTTGTCAAAAGAATGGGAATTTCAAAAAGATTGGTGTCCATAAAAACCACTCTGGTCATATTCATCTTTTTTTTGGGCTATTTTTTTCTGCTTACAGCTCAGGGAAGCATACTGAAGTTATTCATCAAAAACGAGGTGTTTATTTTTATTTTCTCGACTATCAGATGGTTGCTCATTATATTACTTCTTTTTTTTTCAATAGGTTATATTTTCAGATACGTTCCTTCTGTCAAAAAAAAATGGACTCTTTTTACTCCTGGAGCATTCACAACCACTTTTTTAAGTGTGCTTTCAACCTACCTGTTTTCTGTTTTTGTATCTAATTTTGGACAATACAATATTTTGTATGGCTCCATCGGTACTATTATGATGGTTATGGCACTCATTTACATCAATGCTATGATCATTCTGATTGGGTTTGAACTGAATGTAAGTATCAATTCACTCAAATTGATCGCAAATGAAAGAAATCAAGATGTAAAAAAGGAATATTCATACCCAAAAGACCAATAAATAGGTTTTGGCTAATCTGCCATTTCCGAGTAATTTTGCAAAAAGTTTATTTAAAAGAAAATTAAAACACTATTCATATGGCATACGATGTTATTGTATTAGGTAGCGGCCCAGGCGGATATCCTGCTGCAATCAGAGCAAGTCAACTTGGCAAGAAAGTTGCCATCGTTGAAAGAGAAAGTTTGGGTGGCATTTGTCTCAACTGGGGTTGTATTCCCACCAAAGCCCTCTTAAAAAGTGCTCAGGTTTATGAATACACCAAACATGCTGCAGATTATGGTATCAAAATAGACAGTGCCACTGCAGATTTTGTCGGAGTGATCAAACGCAGCCGCGGAGTTGCAGACAAAATGAGCAAAGGCATTCAGTTCCTGATGAAGAAAAATAAAATCGATGTTATCATGGGGAACGGTAAACTTCTTTCAGCCACCAAACTGGAAGTTACCGCAGCTGACAACAGC
>VERM01000020.1 GCA_018882645.1 Ferruginibacter sp. | reverse complement strand
CAGTAAAGGGAAAAAAATAGAAGAGCTCGGTAATGCAAATGTTGACATCAAAATAAAAAATCCACTGAGACCTTCTGTAGGTGATGACTGGATCGAAGGGCATATCATCTACATTGATGCATTTGAGAATGTAGTGGTAAATATCCGAAAGGATGATTTTGAGCTCCACCGTAAAGGCAGGAAATTCAGTATCGTTTTCAAAAGAGATGAAGTGATTGACAAAATCAGTGATACTTATGCTGATGTGCCCGAATCCGAAAAACTCGCCTTATTCAATTCTGCCGGATATCTCGAAATAGCAATCAACAGGGGTAACGCTGCCGGCCTTTTTGGTTTACAAGGTTACTCGGAAAAACAGCAACAGTTTCTAAATAACCGTATGTATTATCAGACAGTGAAGATTTTTTTTGAAAATTAATATTTTCAAATTGTGGGTTCACTTTTTTAAGTTTCATCCAGATTCATGACCATCAATCCACATCCTCTCATATCTGAATGGTCGAGCCGGCCAGTAATTTCAAAACTTCCATCGGGATATAATTTGCCGCTATCATCAGTGGCGATAAAACTGCAGCTGTAAAGGTTGGCCAGATCGATGATATTTACGGCACCATCAATGAATGGTTTGGCAGATTTTCTGTTGATTTCAAAAGGATCATCTTCGGATCTGATCAGAATCTTCATCCATGGCGGGGTAGAAAAAATGCCGTTTTTCTTGGAGTATGCCTGTGAAAGCAATTCCGTCATTCCATATTCTGAGTGAACTTCCGTTATGCCTAGTCTTTCCTGAAGGAGCTGGTGTAAAACCGGGCGTATGATTTCTTTTTTTCTTCCCTTCATTCCTCCGGTCTCCATGATAATCGTATGTTTTAAATTCATTCTGTATATTTCAGAAAAATCCAGTAATGCGAATGAAACACCGATTAAAATTGTAGGAATACATTGGGATTCATTATTCAATAATGTTTGGTGTAGGCTTTCAAAATCATTCAGATAAAAGCCGCTGTTTCGTGAACCGGATTTTTCAATCAGCCGGTTGACCATATAGACCAAAGAAGCATTTGATCTTTCCAGATAAGAGGGCAGGAGTCCGATGATGCAATAGTTCTCAATTTTTCCATAGAACTTTCCGAAACACCTAAAAAAGCTTTCCTCGTAAATTAAGGTTTCTTTTACATGATGCTTGCTGTTAATCGAGCCTGTGGTTCCGCTGCTTTCAAATATCTGCTGTGGTTCAAATGTTGTGCTTTTGATTGCTTTTGTTTTGAAAAATTGTATGGGAAGAAATGGGATAGACCTGTTCTCTTTGATGAGGTCAGCCTTTACTTTGAGCGCATCACAGTACGATCGGTATACCGGATTGTTTTGATGTTGGAAATGAAAAATATCCAGTGACAGCTGATTAAAGTCACCCTCTGTGCATTCGAAAATCCTCTTTCTGATATTTTTTTCTGTAGTTTCCATGAATGTGATGCTACAAATTTGGTCATTTATTTTAAGATTGCCATATCAAATTCGTTTAGTAAATTTGAATACAATTTATTCAGATGCGCAATCTATTCTTTTGCTTATTGACGGCTATTGTCTTTGCTTCCTGCAAGAAAGATTCATTTACCACCACCCCTCAGATAAAATTCAAAAATATCAATCCCAATGTATGGTCCAGAGAGTTTACCAGTCTTACTCAAGGGCCCGTTCTCACGCTGGAGTTGACGGATGCCGAAGGTGATTTGGGCTTCGATCAGGGAAAAGACACTGCATTTGTGTATGTAAAAAATATTACGATACCACCATTTGAAACCGATTCATTTCGATTTCCCGACTTACCCATCTCAGACAAATCCAATCTGAGTGTGGATGTGGATGTATTGATAACGGAGGCGCTGGCTTCTTCCAATCGCCCCAATCCCCATACGGATACGCTTTATTTTGATGTCTATGTAAAGGATTTTGCTAAAAACAAGAGCAATACCATCCGGACGTCAAAACCTGTATATTATATTTCTCCCTGAGGTTACAACTGAACATCATTTATAAATCTTGCAATTTCAAAATCATCTCATGGCTAAATCAAACAAAAAAAAATCTATACTATTAGATGCGTCTTACGCCTTTCTGAAAAATTATATCAATAATGCTTCACCTACCGGTTTTGAAAGCAGTGGTCAAAAGTTGTGGATGGAATACATTCGTCCCAATGTAGATGAGATATTTACTGATCCCTACGGTACGGCTGTGGGCGTTATCAATCCGTCTTCTCCATTTAAGGTAGTTATAGAAGCGCATGCAGATGAGATCAGCTGGTTTGTGAATTATATTTCTTCCGACGGCCTTATTTATCTCAAGAGGAATGGTGGAGTAGATCATCAGATTGCACCATCTATGCGGGTGTTGATTCATGGTAAAAAAGGGATTGTAAAGGCTGTATTCGGATGGCCAGCCATACATACCCGTTTGGGAAATGCCGATAAGGAAACGCAGCCCAGGGTAGATAATTTATTTCTCGATTGTGGTGCCAGAAATAAGAAGGAAGTAGAGGCGTTGGGCATTCATGTCGGAGCCGTGGTTACTTATGAGGAAGGATATGATGAATTGGCTCATGGTTATCTCATCGGCCGTGCATTTGACAATCGTATCGGTGGTTTTATGATTGCTGAGGTGGCTCGTTTGCTGAAAGCCAATAAAAAGAAATTGCCTTTTGGTTTATATGTGGTCAATGCGGTTCAGGAAGAGATAGGACTCAGGGGTGCAGAAATGATTGCCCGTCGCATCAAACCGAATGTGGCCATCATTACGGATGTTACCCATGACAGCACTACTCCTATGATCAATAAAATGATTGAAGGGGAGTGTTCCTGTGGTAAAGGGCCTTCGCTTTGTTATGGTCCTGCAGTACACAATAAATTAATTGATTTTGTAGAAAATATTGCCCAAAAAAATAAAATTCCTGTTCAGCTCAGAGCTGTGAGCAGAAGTACCGGAACCGATACCGATTCTTTCGCTTATGCCAATGATGGTTGTCCTTCTGTTTTGATTTCAATTCCTCTCCGTTATATGCACACAACCGTTGAGATGTTGCATAAAGACGATATAGAAAATACCATCAAGCTGATGTATGAGTCTTTATTGTCTCTTACTCCCAAGACCAACCTGAGTTATTTTTAAAAAATGGAAGATACACTTAGCAAATACCTCCGTATTATTGGAAATGTTTTACTGGCATTCTTCATTTTTTTAATCGCAGCTTTAGGTTTTCTGATACTGTCTAAATTGTTGTTCGGCCTGCTTGATAATATTTCTTGGTTCAGCTTTCTATATATGTCATTGATATTGCTGCTGCCAAGTATGTTTTTTATAACCGTATTTTTGATTTACTTCAAGCGGACAATAAAGCATCGTTCTGTGGTTGTGCGATGGCTGTCCTATGCTATTTTTAGCTTCATCATTATATCCTGGATGGTTTTTCTTTTTGAAGATGTAAGAACTTATATAAACTACTATTATACCGATATTGGTAAATACAACAGTTACAATATGCTTTTTCTTGCATCCAATGTGGCAACGATTTTTATCGTTGGTATTATACAGGCGTTGAGTACAGAGAAGGAAAAAGATTGGCTGGATAAATACAATGACTAGTTGAGGGCAATCTCCAATACCTGCTGCATGGTTTTCACATAATGAAATGAAATTCCGGAAATGAACTTCGGATTGATTTCCTCAACATCTTTTTGATTTTGCCAGCACATGATGATTTCTTTGATGCCGGATCTTTTCGCAGCAAGTACTTTTTCTTTGATCCCACCCACTGGAAGCACTTGCCCTCTGAGTGTAATTTCTCCTGTCATGGCCAAATAGGACTTTACTTTTTTCCCGGTAAATGCACTTGCCAGAGCGGTCATCATTGTGATACCCGCACTTGGTCCGTCTTTTGGCACGGCTCCTTCAGGAATATGAATGTGCACATTGTTGCTGTTGAAAATTCCAGTATCAGAGATGCCTATTTTTTTTGCATTGGTCTGAATCCATGTGAAAGCGGTACTGGCGCTTTCTTTCATCACATTCCCCAGATTACCGGTTAATTTTAATTCGCCTTTACCTTCGCTCAATTGAGCCTCTATGAAAAGGATATCGCCTCCAACATAAGTCCATGCAAGCCCAACAGTCACTCCCGGCATGTTTGACATTTTATAAATATCATTAGAATATTTAGCTCTTCCCAGAATTTTTTCAACGTCTCCATTGGAAATAGTTGGTTTTATTTTCCCTTTCATCACCAGTTCTTTTGCTTCAAAACGCATGATGCCGGCAAGAAGACGGTCCAGTTCTCTTACACCACTCTCTCTGGTATAATCGGAAATTATTTTTTGTAGAACAGTGTCGTTTATTTTAAGATTATTTTTTTCAAGTCCATGCATTTGTTTTTGCTTGGGAATCAGATGCTGTTTTGCTATTTCTATTTTTTCCTCAACTGCATATCCGCTGAGGTCTATGATTTCCAGACGGTCTCTCAATGCAGGTTGAATATTGTTGATATTATTAGCGGTAGCGATAAATAATACTTTGCTGAGATCATATTCAAGCTCAAGGTAATTATCATAAAAACTGTTGTTCTGTTCGGGATCCAGTACCTCCAGCAGAGCGGATGAAGGATCTCCCCTGTGATCGCTGCCTACCTTATCTATTTCATCTAAAATGATTACCGGATTGCTTGATTGGGCTTTTCTGATGGATTGTATGATTCTTCCGGGCATGGCGCCGATATAGGTTTTACGATGCCCTCTGATTTCACTTTCATCGTGCAGTCCGCCAAGGCTTAGTCGAATATATTTTCTGTTGATGGCGGAAGCGATGCTTTTACCCAGACTTGTCTTTCCTATTCCGGGAGGACCAACGAAACAGAGTATGGGACTTTTCATATCGCCTTTAAGTTTCAGCACGGCAAGGTATTCTAGGATGCGTTCTTTTATTTTGTCCATGCCATAATGATCCTTGTCCAGAATTTTTTTTGCTTTTCTGATGTCATAGGAATCTTCAGTGTATTCTTCCCATGGCAAATCGAGCAGAAGATCAAGATGGTTATATACAACAGAATAGTCGGGCGTAGAAGGATGCATGCGCTCCAGTTTTTCTATTCCTTTTTTAAACATTTCTTTTGCAGAAGCGGGCCATTTTTTATTTTCCGCTTTTTTAGACATGTCTTTTACTTCTGCAACATTATCCCCCCCAAGCTCGTCTTTAATGGCTTTCAATTGTTGCTGTAAAAAATATTCTCTTTGCTGCTTATCCAGTTCTGCTCTGGTTTTATTGGTTACTTTATTTTTAAGTTCAGCATATTGCAATTCGGTGTGCATTAAACTCAACAGCAATTCAGCTCTTTCTTTGAGGTTGTTGATTTCAAGCAGCTGTTGTTTTTTCTTAAGATCACAATTCAGATTGCTTCCAACAAAATGAATAAGGAAAGAAGGGTTCTCAATGTTTTTGAGAATGATGGCGGCTTCACTTGGAAGATTGGGAGAGAGCCCAACAATTTGGGCAGCAAGATCTTTGATGCTGCTGACCATAATATTGAAATCAGGATCATTCGCGATCACGTCTTCCTGAAGTGAATTTATTTTTGCTTTGAAATAAGGGTCTTCACTTGTAATCTCAACAATCTGAAATCGCCTGCGCCCCTGGATGATGATCGTAGTTCCTCCATCAGGCATTTTAATCAGTTTGATGATTTTTGCTATGGTACCGATAGCCTCAATATCACTGATGGTGGGTTCTTCTATGGTGCTGTCTTTTTGTGCTACTACACCAATCAGCTTATCTGTTTTGTAGGAGTCCATGACCGCTTTGATGCTTTTATCACGGCCTACGGTAATGGGAATCACAACTCCGGGGAATAAAACGGTATTGCGCAGAGGTAAAATGGGTAATTCATCGGGAATAGATTGCAGCTCGTTGTCTGCATCTTCCTCATTCAATGGTATGATTGGCATGAATTCCGTTTCTTCCTCAGTGCCCTGCATAAATATTTTGTCGTTCATATTGATTTGTTTATTGGGGTCGCTACATATCCTAATGCGTCAATTTGGCAAAATTAGCCACTAATAAGCGTATTTTTAATCGGCATCTACATGTTTCAATTATAATGCCATATTATTTATTTTTTAAAAAATGGGAAGATTGGTATATATATAAACTACCTTCAAATAGAGTAATTTTGCAGCAATGGATATAGTTGTAACTGATTCTGAAAAATTTGTCATCTCAAAAATAGCAAATGCAGCCCGTATTATGGGGATGGAGTGTTATATTATTGGTGGGTTTGTAAGAGATAAATTGCTTCACAGAAATACCAAGGATATGGATGTAGTGTGTACGGGAGATGGTATTGCTCTTGCTCACGAAACGGCAAAACAATTTGACAGGCCTCCAATGGTTCATTTTTTTAAAAATTTTGGAACTGCTCAAATAAAAATTCTTCTTAAAGATGAAAAAATGTCAGATGACTCGTCTGTTTGTGAGCAAATTTTTGAGATTGAATTTGTTGGTGCGAGAAAGGAGAGTTACAATTTTGACAGTAGAAATCCAATCGTTTCTCCAGGCACGATAGATGACGATCAGAAAAGAAGGGACTTTACAATCAATGCTTTGGCCGTCAGTTTGCGTAGTCATGATTACGGTAAGCTGATTGATCCTTTTAACGGGCTGGCGGATTTAAAAAACAGAATCATTAAAACACCTTTAGAGCCCGGAGTCACTTTCAGCGATGATCCGCTCAGAATGATGCGGGCCATCCGATTTGCGAGTCAGCTGAATTTTACCATTGAGCAAAAAACACTCGTCGCAATAGAAGAAAATGCGGAAAGAATTAAAATCATCAGTAAGGAAAGGATTGCCGATGAGCTGAATAAAATTATCTTGAGCAGCAAACCTTCTGTGGGGTTTGATTTATTGTTCAAGACCCGTCTGCTTCATTTGATTTTTCCTCAGATGGCCGCATTGTCAGGGGCAGAGTATATAGATGGAAAAGGACATAAAGACTATTTATATCATACCATACAAGTTCTGGATAATATTTCTGAAAACACGGATGATCTTTGGTTGAGATGGGTTGCCGTTTTGCATGATATCGCCAAGCCTGCAACCAAAAGATTTGAAGAAGGTCATGGATGGACATTTCACGGGCATGAAGTGGTGGGGGGGAGAATGGTGCCCAAGATTTTTTCTCAACTAAAACTGCCGCAAAATGAGAAAATGAGATTTGTCAGGAAAATGGTAGAACTGCATTTGAGGCCTATCAGTCTGACAAAAGAAAACATAACGGATTCGGCTATACGAAGATTGATTTTTGATGCAGGGGATGATCTGGAATCTCTTTTTAAATTGTGCAAAGCTGACATTACTTCCAAAAATAAAAATAAGGTAAAAAGATATCTGGAGAATTTTGAACTTGTACAAAAACGATGTGCGGAGGTTGAAGAGAAGGATCATATCAGAAACTGGCAACCGCCCGTTACCGGTGAAATGATCATGAATTTTTTTAAACTTGCTCCTGGAAGAGAAGTAGGCATCATAAAAAATGCCATAAGAGAAGCCATTTTAGATGGGCAGATACCCAATGAATACGATGCTGCATATGCCTTTATGATAGAGCAGGGCAGATTGCTTGGTTTGAGTATTTAATTATTGTTAAAAAGTAGATACTTTTGGGTGTTCATCTCCAAACAAATTATATTGCATATATCGGGTTAATCAATTCAAAAAATCAATAATTATAACAGAATGAAAAAAATATTATTTTTTACTCTTTTGTTGCCCTTGTTATCCCAAGCCGGGGCAAATAATGACAGATTCAGATTATCTGTCTCAAAAATTATGAATGCGGATAGTACCTATAAAATTATAGGTACTGTTCAGGGCTACAGAGATGGAGTTGTGGTTAACTTACTGAATCCCAATACAAGTGCATCAGAAGCCAAGGCTGTTGTAAAAAAAGGTAAATTTATTTTGTCGGGCAAACTAGCTTTTCCTGATCTGAAGTTAATATCTTTTGATAAAACAGATGATTTTATTACAATTTTCCTGGATTACAGTGGTATAGAAATAAATGCGAAAAAAGGGGACTTAAAAAATGCTATAATAAAAGGTTCAAAATCAAACGATGAATTTGTACAATACAATTCCATCTTGAATGCATACTCCTATTTATTCAACAGTTCATCAGCCAATCAGAATAATGCGTCAAATACCAAATTATGTATTGATCAGTTTGAAGGTTTTGTCAATAAAAATCCTGGATCTTATGTTTCTCTGTTCGCAATCTATCGTATCCATCAACTCAATGAAAATGGCGATCAGATGGAAAAAATGTTTTTGGGTTTAAATGAGCAAATCAGAATTTGTCCGATTGGCCAATTCATTGCTGAAAAAATTGTGGAGGCCAAAAAAAATCCAATGGGCAAACCTCTGCCTGATTTTTCTCAGGAAGCTCCTGATGGCACGCCGATAAGTTTGTCTTCTTTTAAAGGCAAATACGTGTTGATCGATTTCTGGGCCAGTTGGTGTGGTCCTTGCCGTAATGAAAATCCCAATGTGGTAAGGGCATACAATAAGTTCAAAGACAAAAACTTTACCGTTTTGGGCGTTTCGCTTGATAAATCCAAGCAACCATGGATGGATGCCATTCAGGCGGATGGTTTGAATTGGCAGCATGTAAGCGACTTAAAGGGGTGGTCCAATGCAGTGGCACAAAAGTTCGGTATCAATAGTATTCCTCAAAATTTTTTGGTAGATCCTAATGGTATAGTCATAGGAAAGAATCTTCGGGGAGCAGATTTGGATGCGAAACTGGAAGCAATTCTAAAATAGAGTTTGTTAGTTTAGATGTTTAGGTGTTTAGTTTAAAAATTCTCAATACCTAAACATCTAAACTCCTAAACCTTCAAACCAGTTCTCTTTTATACAGTTGCACAGTATTTTCTAAACCCAAATAAATGGCATCACAAATCAGTGCATGTCCAATAGATACTTCCAACAGTCCTGGGATGTGTTTTGTGAAATAAGACAAATTGTTCAGATCGAGGTCGTGCCCCGCATTAATCCCAATTCCCAAATCGTTTGCTCTTATGGATGCTTTCATATATGGAGCGATAGCTTCTTCTCTTTTGCCTTTTGCGAAATCAAGCGCATATTGTTCTGTATACAGCTCAATTCGGTCTGTGCCGGTAGTTTTGGCTGCGTCAATCATTTCTACAATGGGATCAACAAAAATCGATACACGAATACCGGCGTTTTTAAAAACGTGAATAATATCGGTTAGATAAAACTGATGTTCAACGGTATTCCAACCGTGATTGCTGGTTAATTGTCCTGTAGCGTCAGGAACAAGTGTGACCTGCGTGGGTTTATTTTCCAATACAAGTTCCACAAATTTTTTTTCAGTGGGGTTTCCTTCTATATTGAATTCAGTTTGGATATTTTTTTTCAATGCAACTACATCCGTATATCTGATATGCCTTTCATCCGGTCTGGGGTGAACGGTAATGCCGTCAGCTCCAAATCTCTCTATATCCAATGCGGCTTTCAATACATCCGGATTATTGCCACCTCTTGCATTCCGAAGAGTAGCTATTTTGTTTATATTGACTGAAAGTTTGGTCATGATGAGTGATTCTTTTTATAAAGTTAATATTTATAAAATGGATTGAGTTAATCTGCATTTGTTTTGATGAGATCCCTGATCACTACCGAAGCTACGACTGCTCCAAAAGCTGCAGGCAGGTACGACATGGTTCCGTATGCGGATTTTTTGAAATTGCTTCCGTCTGTGAGCATCAGACTTTCTTTATTGTTTTCTTCAGATGAAAAAACAGTTTTGATGCCTTTATATATCTTCTCTTTTTTGAGCATCTTTCTGATCTGTTGTGCAAAAGGGCAATTGTAGGTTTTGGAGATATCTGCAATTTTTATCAAAGTGGGATCCATTTTTCCTCCGGCACCCATGCTGCTTACAAAGGGAATGTTTTTTTGATAGGCAATTTTAATAAAAGTTAGTTTGGGTTGAATGCTGTCGATGGCATCTATGATATAATCGGGGCGGGAGAGTAGGATTTGGTCTGCCATTTCCGGATTTATAAATGATCTAATGCTCTTGAGTTGCAATTCAGGATTTATTTGTATCAGTCTTTCAGCCATGATATCCACTTTTGGCATTCCATGATTGGTCGACAATGCGGGGAGTTGCCTATTTCGGTTGGAAGGATCTACCACATCTCCGTCGATTATGGTCATTACCTCAATGCCACTTCTGCAAATGAATTCAGCCGCAAATGAGCCTACGCCACCCATACCTATGATCATGACGTGTTTTTCATTAAGTTGTCTGATATTTTCTTCCCCAATAAGCAACTCAGTTCTGCTGAGCCATGAAATATCCATCATATATTCAATTGATTTTTGCATTAATTTAGGATATAATCACATATTTTTGGTTTAAATTTAAAATAAAAATTTATGGAAAATAAAAATTACATTTTTACAATTGTAATAGCTCTAATGGCATTGGTTATTGGGGCATTGGCTTTTATGGTTTTTTCGAAAAATAGCAAACCAGAGTCCACTAACTATCCACCTATAACTGAAGGTTCCACTGTTCCTCCAATTCAAGGAGGTGGACAAAATAATAATCCGCGAGAACCAAGAGGTGAAATAACCGGAGATAAAGTAAATCTTCGTTCTGATCATTCAATTACATCCAAGGTGATTTCTTCTATGAGGCTTGGACAATCGGTTACTATATTAGATAAATACCGACCATCAGGCAATTCTAATGAAGGTAAATTAAGGCGTCAGACTAAATTTTATGACCAAAACTGGTATTTTAAGCAAAATCTCAAAGCAGATTTGGCGGTAAATGTAATCGACAGTTATTACGATGGGTATTATCACATTTCTTTCAAACACAAAGATGGCTATACCGAAGATGGTTATGTTGAAAGGGGAAGTCTCGATTTTATTGATGGTGATCTTTGGTATTTTGTGCGCTTGGACAGCGGGAAAGAGGGGTGGATTTTAGGCGAGTTTATCAGGGAACAATAATTGAAAAAAGATACCATGGCAAAAAGAAAAATAAACCGATTAGGAATTCTACTCATTCTAACCATTTTCATATCTCTTGGATATTTTCTGCCAAGGATGCTACAAAGTTATTTTTCTAAAAATAACCAAGTAGGTAAAAAACCTCCAATTTCAGGAAATGGCGGTAAACATATTACTAATTTCCCTGTAAATCCTGAGCCTGATGATAAAGGCAATACGGAAGAGGGCTCTATTCCTTCAGGTTCTCCGGCTGCTGAAGGAACCATTGAATTTTTGACAGGAAAGTTCAACTATAGAACCCATCCATTATTTGAGAGAGCGCCTGATTACTTGTCCAACAGAGACATTTACATTCAAAAAGTGGTGCTGGCGCAGTTTATCAAAATGTACGATGCGGCAAAGGAAGACAATGTTTCACTGGTTATTGTTTCAGGAACCAGAAACTTTGAAGAACAGAAAAATATCTGGGACCGGAAATGGGAAATACAATCAAGGGCATCCAATGATTCTGTCAAAATCGCACAAAATATTCTCACATACAGTTCCATGCCATCCACCTCGCGCCATCATTGGGGTACGGATATTGATATCAATTCAGTATCTCCTGGTTATTTTACAACTCCAGAGGGGAAAAA
>VERM01000306.1 GCA_018882645.1 Ferruginibacter sp. | reverse complement strand
TCCATTGTATTGTCTTTTTTATTAAAAAATCGCTCAATATTCCATTTTTAGTATTTTATTTTTATTTCATTAAATTCTATAAAAGATTAATTTTCAGTTTTTTGGAGATAAATTTATTAAATAAAAATAGTAGTATACAACTTATTTTATTGGGATTATGTAAAAATAGGTAATTGCTAAAATAATTAACATAACTTTTTTCAGGATCCACAATAGAAAGACCTATTTTTATTGAAATATTGAACTGAATAGAATCAAATATTTAAAGCATGTATAAAATTTCTATCTTGGCCTTACCTACCCTTCTGATGGCTTTATTGATGTCATCTTGTCTGACCGTCCAACAACCTAAATTCAAAGAATTGAAGAATGTCAAAATGGACAACGTTGGCTTATCTGGAATCACGGTCAAAGGTGATGTGATATTTATGAACCCCAATAATTTCGGTTTTCAAATCAAGCAAACGGATTTGGAAATTTATATAAACAACAACCTAATGGGAACTTCCAAGCAAGACTTAGATATTCAAATCCCCAGAAATGAAGATTTTATCATTCCACTTGTTATAGACATCAACGGAAAAAATATATTGAAAGCAGGTCTACATTCATTATTCGATAAGGATGCCGAAATAAACGTAAAGGGCTCCGTGTTGGTCAGAAAGTCGGGCATTACCAAAAACATTCCGGTTGACTATAAATCAATCCAGAAAATTCCGTTTTTTTAACCTTTTCAGCATCAATTTGGCTAAAAAGTTGATAAGATTGCCTGATTCCTATCACTCACTTTCGTATTTTTGCACAAACCAAAAATAAACATCAACTATGGCTGCAAAAATCATCGAACTTTTAGGTAAGGATGCAGAAAGCTTACTGAATCACGAGTGCAAGACTATTACAAAAGACCAGATTCATCTCCCATCTCCCACTCATGTGGAAGACATTTGGGTAAACAGTAACCGCAACAACCAGACCCTAAACAGTTTGCAGGGCATGCTCAATAATGGCCGTTTGGACGGGACGGGCTACGTTTCCATTCTGCCGGTTGATCAGGGAATTGAACACAGTGCAGGAGCTTCTTTTGCCCCCAACCCGATTTATTTTGATCCTGAGAGTATTGTAAAATTAGCTATTGATGCCGGTTGCAATGCAGTTGCCTCTACATTTGGGGTATTGGGTATTGTCAGCAGAAAATATGCTCACCGCATTCCCATGATGGTGAAAATCAATCACAATGAATTTTTAAGTCTACCCAACAAATTTGACCAGGTAATGTTTGGCAAAATCAAAGATGCCTGGAACATGGGCGCAACCTCAGTTGGCGCAACCGTTTACTGGGGAAGTGATGGAAGTTCCCGTCAGTTGCAGGAAGTGGCTACCGCTTTTGAAATGGCTCATGAACTGGGAATGGCTACTGTTTTGTGGTGCTATACCCGTAACAATGGTTTCAAAGTAGATGGTGTGGATTATCATACTTCTGCAGATTTGACCGGACAAGCCAACCATTTGGGTGTTACATTACAGGCTGATATCATCAAGCAAAAACTTCCTACCAACAATGGCGGGTACAATGCCACGAAACACGGGAAAACATCTCCATTGGTTTACAGCAAATTAACTACAGACCACCCCATTGACTTAGCCAGATACCAGGTGGCCAACTGCTATATGGGTCGCGTAGGGCTAATAAACAGCGGCGGCGAAAGTAAAGGTGCCTCTGATTTGGCCGAATCAGTTCTGACAGCAGTGATCAATAAGCGTGCCGGCGGTATGGGCCTCATCAGTGGACGCAAGGCGTTTCAGCGTCCTTACAATGAAGGAATTGAATTGCTGAATGCCATACAAGATGTGTATCTCGATAAAAGCATCACCATTGCTTAATCAAATCATACTGAAGCACTAAAACATAACCGGAATATCATCCTTAAAATGAATTCCGGTTTTCTATCTAAACAATCATACTGAAACATCCCATTTGTTATGAGATTAGAAGAAGATTTTGACGCCGATTTGTCCGGTGAAGTAAATGAAGCGAATCAAAAAAACAATTGGTTCAAACGAATAAAAAAAGGCATCACCACATCAACGAAGGAGAAAAAAGATGCTCCGGAGGGATTGTGGACAATGTGTCCCTCCTGTAAGTATACCTGTACGGCAGCTGAATTGGAAGAGAATAAATTTGTCTGCCCTAAATGCGAACATCATCACCGAATAGGAAGTGATGAATATTTTGAAATTCTTTTCGACAACAACGAATATACCGAGTTATTCGCCAATATTAAATCGAAGGATCATCTCGGATTTGTTGATTTGAAACCTTATCACCAGAGATTGGAAGATACTTATTCCAAAACCGATATTCATGACTCCATAACTGTAGCTAACGGGAAAGTGAATGAAAACGATTTGGTTGTGGCTTGCATGGATTTTGAATTTATTGGCGGAAGTCTCGGAAGTGTAATGGGAGAAAAAATTTCCCGTGCATGCGATTATTGCATGCAGCATCGCATTCCATTTATGATCATCAATAAAAGCGGTGGCGCTCGTATGATGGAAAGCGCCTTCTCACTGATGCAACTGGCCAAAACGTCAGGCAAATTAAAACAGCTCAGCGATTCTAAAATTCCATATATCTCTTTGTGTACGGATCCAACATTTGGAGGAACTACTGCAT
>VERM01000305.1 GCA_018882645.1 Ferruginibacter sp. | reverse complement strand
CATTCAGCATGATGTCTGTCTTTACTTTTGGTAAATTTGTAAGGTCGTATTCAGATTTACTGAAAGCAATTTCGCCTTTGTAAATGTAGCCGTCATCACCTTCTGCGCAGGAAGCAGTAATGACTTCTCCTTCTTTGACCAATTCGGTAATATTGCCGCAACCAACAATGGCTGGAACGCCCAGTTCTCTTGCTACGATAGCAGCGTGGCAAGTTCGTCCTCCCTTATTGGTGATGATGGCGGAGGCTTTTTTCATAATAGGTTCCCAGTCGGGATCTGTCATGTCTGTTACCAGAACTGAACCGGCAACAAACTCATGCCCTTCGCTTACCCTTTTATCCAGTGAATAAAGAATAGTTGCTTTTCCGGATCCGATTTTATCACCAACAGCTATGCCTTTGCTGATTATTTTCTCATGTCTTTTTTCATCTGCAATTTTATATTCGGTTATTTTATTGTGATCTTTCTGTGAATGGATGGTTTCGGGTCTGGCCTGTACGATAAACAATTCTTTCGTAAGACCATCAATTGCCCACTCCACATCCATTGGGGTCCATTTATTTTTTATTTTGCTGTAATAGTCTTCAATAATCGCGATCCATTTAGCCAGCTTGATGATGGTTTCATCTTTCAGGCAGAATCTTCTTCTAAATTTATTTTCAGTAGGAATAATTTTAACCCTCTCATCTCCGCCTTCTCCATAAATCATCATTTTATCTTTATTCCCCATTTTCTTTTCAATGATGGCATTGAACCCTTCTTTAACTAAAGGTTTGAACACAATATATTCATCCGGAGATACTGCCCCCTGAACAATCATTTCCCCCAACCCAAAAGAGGCATTGATCACTACTGCATCTTTAAATCCACTTTCAGTATCGATGGAAAAGCCAACTCCTGAAGCGCCCAAATCGCTTCTCACCATTTTTTGTATACACACGGACAAGGCTACCTGAAAGTGATCATAACCAAAACTCTGACGATAGCTAATGGCTCTATCGGTAAATAAAGAGGCAAAGCAGTTTCTAACACAATCCATAAGCGTAGCCGGCCCTCTGACATTTAAATAGGTTTCCTGCTGACCCGCGAAAGATGCATCCGGTAAGTCTTCGGCAGTTGCTGAACTTCTTACGGCAACGTCAGTAAACTCCTGATCATAAATTGCGGAAAGTTTTTTGTAGGATTCAATCACCTCCTCGCTCATTTCTTTTGAAAATCTTCCGTTGAGTATCAGCTGCCTTACTTGCATGCCGCCTCGTCTGAGCGATTCGATGTTGTCGTAGTCAATAGAATTGACAATTTCTTTGATGCTTTTATCCAGGTTATTGAATCGGATAAATTCATAGTAGGCGTCAACAGTAATCACAAAACCTCCGGGAACCTGTACACCCAATGAAGTGAGGTTTTGAATCATTTCCCCGAGAGAGGCATTCTTGCCTCCAACCAAAGGAATACTGTTTATGCCTACACTTTCGAGGGGTAAAGTGTAGTTCATTTTGCAATCGTTTACGCAAAATAAAGCATACTATTGATCAATTCCAAGTAAATTCTGTATAATAACTTGTTTAATTTTTTAATAAAATTCCTAGGGTAAATTATATTTTTAAATTTTTATATGATAATTGTCATAAAATTTTGATGATGCAAATCATAAATACATTTCTAACTTTTTTAATTCTATCAGTTAATTTTATGACCAATTAACTGTACCACTATTGAGAACCAATTTGCATACCCACTTATGAGTAGCATTAAATCAGATTTCTACGGTTTTAATGCCTTCTTTGAGAATGCTTCTATAGGTATTGTAACGATGAATGGCTCAGGAAACATAGTTTCTGTCAATCCTTTTTTGCTGAATTTATTTGGTTGTCAGGAAGTGGATCTGATCAATAAAAAATTTGAGATACTTTTTCCTGTTCGATTTCGCCTCAATAATAAAAGCCTTATGGAAGAGTATCTGCGGCATTCAAAAAATCATTCATTGGGCGTAACTCATAAATTGTTGGGATTAAAAAAGAATGGCACTGAGTTTTCAGTAGAATTACATTTAAGCAGCTACCTGCGGCATAATAAAAAATTTCTTGTAGCTTTTGTGAATAGCTACGGAAAAAGAAATAAAAATCAGGCTGAGTTGTATATGAATGATCATAAAACAACTCATAACTCTACCAAAAACCTGTCTGGATTATCTAAACCCCAATTGCAACAGAATGGCTTTGATGTCAATCAGACAATTTCTACTGCCTATCAGAAAGCCATATTGGATCATGCGGGTGTAATGTTATTTGTAACGAATTCAAAAGGAGTTATTCAGTTTTTCAATCAGGAGGCTGAAAAAATTACAGGGTATCAATCGGAAGAGGTTGTAGGAATTATAACTCCTGAAGTATTTTTTTTTAAAGATGAGCTGGAAAGATTCCGGAAAGAATTGCAAAGGGAATTCGGCATTGATACAAAAAAGGACAAAGAAATAATAATTCAAAAGGCCAAAAAAGACCAATTCAGAGAAATGGAGTGTCGGTTTATAAAAAAAGACGGTACCATATTTCCGGTTATCACAACTGTAACCGTTATATATGAAAACAAAAGAAAAATTAACGGCTATCTGGGAGTTTGTTTAGATATTACTCAACACAAGAAAGCGGAACTAAAATTAGTTGATGCATTAAAAAAAGAAAAAAAATTGAATGAGCTTAAAACG
>VERM01000304.1 GCA_018882645.1 Ferruginibacter sp. | reverse complement strand
GTTTTTTTCGGTTAACATTTTTATTCATTTTTGATAAGATTTGTTTAACAAAATAACAAGTGTTAGCGTCGATGAATGAATCCTTTAACTAACAATCATTTGTAGGTTTATACATTTATAGTTTCTAATTCTCACAATTTTAAATAGTATATTATTTTACAATGAATTCATAAACTCACCCTTTTGATTACAAACTCTTAGCCAACTCTATTCTTCAACCAGAACATGTCAACCTCATATTTCCTTTTCTTTTATAGCAAATCAGCTATCTACACACTTCAAATTCATTGGTGGTTACAAATAGTGGTTGTGATGTTGGCCATTGCAGTTTTTGCTGCCATTTATCTTTATTCTCAGACATTAAAGGCTAAAAAGGAAATATCAGTTGTAAGGGACATGCTCAGGGTACAATTGGAGATTCAGGACCTGACTTTTTCTGCTATCAGCAAAGAGGTACATGACAATGTAGGGCAGATGCTCAGTCTGGTTAAAGTGCAACTCAATCTCATCTCAGAGGGAAATGAGAAAAAAAATCATTTACTGGAAGAGGCCAAGAATAACATCAGTGTTGCTTTAGAGGATTTACGTGAAATTGCCAAGGGGCTCAGTAACAGGAAGTTGGTATCGATGGGACTGATCTCTTCTCTGGAGCACGAAGCTGCCAGAATCAACGAATCCGGTCATGGGAACATAAGTGTAAAAATAGAGGGGAATCCTCTGCCTGTTACTGAAACGCAGCACCTGGTGATTTTCAGGGCAGTACAATACTTTTTAAATAGACTTACCCAACCGGAAAGTCCCTCCAAGGTGATGGTGAAAATTTGTTTTTATGATAACAACTGGCAGGTAATCATCTACCGGCCGGGGGCTCAGAAAAACTGGGAGGCAGGGACCGAGAAAGAATTTTTAGATGAGCACGCACTGGTATTGCGGCGTTTATCAATAATTGGCGCTACCTTTAATATAAGTACAGAAGGTGAAATACAAATCATAATCAACGTACCCTATGCCTGATCAACATCAGATCGCAGTAATTGATGACCACACACTTTTTAGAAAGGGACTTATTGCGCTCATCAATGTATTCCCTCAATATGAGGTAATGCTCGAAGCCTGCAATGGCAAAGATTTCATCGACAAACTGGATCCCAATCATCTTCCCGAGATTGTTTTGATGGATATATCCATGCCTGAAATGGATGGATATGCAACCTGCGAATGGTTAAAGAATAATTATCCTGAAATAAAAGTTCTTGCATTGAGTACGATGGATGCAGAAACAGCCATCATCAAAATGATTAGGAGTGGCGCCAAAGGATACATTGTAAAAGATGCAGACCTTGCGGAACTCAAACTTGCCTTCTCTGAATTACTTACCGTCGGATTTTTTTACAATGAATTGGTATCCCGCAAAGTGATTCACTCCATCAACCGAATTGTTGATGAAAATGATCAGATCAATACCCTGCAAAAATTATCTGAAAACGAATTGACCTTCCTGCGACTTTCCTGCAGTGAAAAAACTTACCAGGAAATAGCCGCCGAAATGTTCAAAAGCGAAAAGACCATCGACGGTTATAGAGCTGAATTATTCAAAAAGCTGAATGTGACAAGTAGGGTAGGTATGGTGATGTTTGCCATCAAGAACGGAATTGTTCAGCTCTAAGTGATTCTGCATAATATTCTCTCTTGATTTCCACTCATAACTTTTTGCGCCCGTCTGTACCTATTTCCAATTATCTACAAAAATTCGATTCAAATTTGTAATAACAAAGGACTTTAACCTACTAACATAAAAAAAACAACTATGAAAAAGGTACTTATTATCGCAGGAATCCTGCTTGTTTCTTTTACATCAGCTTTCTCTCAGACCGCCGATGAAGTGATTGCCAAATACATTGATGCCATTGGTGGTAAAGCCAAGTGGAGCAGCCTGAACAGTTTGCGCATCGAAGGTCAGATCGAAGTGCAGGGAATAACCATTCCATTTACAATGAATGCTGTACAAAATAAGGGGGCTCGCACAGATGCTGAATTTCAGGGAATGAAAATCATTGAGATTGTTACCCCTACCGCCGGGTTGTCTATGAATGGTTTGCAGGGTCAATCTGCATTACAACCTATGTCTGAAGAAGATTTAAAGTCAAAAGTTGACGGAATCGAAATTCAAGACCAATTAGTTGATTACGCTGCTAAAGGCCATACTGTAGAAATGCTTGGTAAGGATGAAGCTGATGGCAATGAATACTACAAAATAAAAATCGTTACCAAACAAGGAAATGAAAAAGTACATTTCATTGATACCAAAACTTACCTCATTTACAAAACTGAAGCAACCATAAAAGCAAATGGTCAGGAAGTAAAGCAGGAAGTAAAATTACTGGATTATCAAACGCTCGAAAATGGTATGAAGATGGCTTTCAAACAAGAAATGGGCGGAATGATGATGATGGTTACCAAAAAAATTACTGTAAATCCAACTATTGACGAGTCCTTGTTCAAAGGAAACTAATCAGTTAATTTATTTTCCGGCTACCTCTTGGTAGCCGGTTCTTTTTTCACTCTTCGCATCCTTTTTTTTATGAAAAAACTCTTTTCTATCCTCCTGCTATTGCCCTTGATTCAGCAGGTCAGTGCACAGAGCAACCTCAACTCTTCTTTTTTTCAAGTGATGTCTGCCCGCGCCCTTGGTCCATCTACCATGAGT
>VERM01000303.1 GCA_018882645.1 Ferruginibacter sp. | reverse complement strand
ACATATAACGATGCCGATCCCATCGGAGTTTTGGATACTACCATTCTACAGGAAAATATTTTGGATCCGCTTCTTCAAATAAAAGACCAGAGAACAGACAAGCGAATTGATTTTGTAGGAGGAATAAGAGGCCTTTCTGAACTGGAAAAAAGAGTCGACAGTGGAGAGATGAAGATCGCTGTCAGTTTGTATCCTGTCAGCATTGAGCAGTTGTTTGCAGTTGCCGATGCCGGAAATGTGATGCCACCTAAAAGTACCTGGTTTGAACCTAAGCTTAGAGACGGATTGCTTACGCACCTTATTTCTTAGTTAATTGCATTTAAATAATCGAACATTCATACGTTTAATTGATCATGATTCGACTACTTTTTTCACTTACATTTTTTTTAGTCACCGGCTTCGGTTGTGTTGCGCAGTCGATTGATGAAATGCATGCCAATGCACGTTTTTTTATTCAAAGGGGAGATTATGATAACGCCATAATTATCTTGAACCGAGGATTGCAGGATGCTCCGGGTAATATCAAATTTTCGAAAGAACTCGCATTGGTCTATTTTTATAAAAATGAGTTTAAAAAAGGGCTGAAGGTTATCGTTCCTTTACTCGACAGCAGTTCCGCAGATGAGCAGTGTTTTGAAATCGCCGGAATGTTTTACAAGGAACAGCAGGATATTGAAGCTTGTAAAGGTGTTTTTCAAAAAGGAGTAATAAGATTTCCAGAAAGCGGTTCCATTCGTTTTGAATTGGGTGAAATACTTTGGGCTCAGAAAAAAGCCGAAGCCATTTATGAATGGGAAAAAGGAATTCAAAACGATCCATCATATCCAGGGAACTACTACAGCGCATGCAAATTCTACGGTCTTACAGAAGACAGGCCAAGAGAGTTGATATATGGAGAGATTTTTGTCAATCTCGAACCCAATAGCAAAAAGACACTTGAAATCAAAGAAAGGCTATTTAAAGGGTATAAGAAATTATTTTCCGAGACGAAATTGACCAACCCAAACGAAAAAAATATTTTCATTAGGAATTTTTTGGAAGTCATGAATAAACAAACTGCTATGGCTAAATTAGGAATCACTACAGGTTCGCTTATCATGATTAAGACAAGATTCATTCTAGATTGGAATAATGAGTATGCTGATAAATATCCATTCAAATTATTTCAGTACCATCAGCAATTGCTTCAGGAAGGTTTATTTGAAGCTTACAATCAATGGCTTTTTGGAGCAACAGAAAATCTTCCGGCATTCCAGCTATGGATTCAGAATCATAGCCAGGTATTCAATGAATTTTCTGAGTTTCAGAAGAACCGGATTTTCCGATTACCCAAAGGACAGTATTATCAATAAGCTTAAGACTTTTTCTTAGCTGACGATATAAAAGTATATGGGTATTCCTATAGTGATGTTGAACGGGAATGTAACGCCAAGCGCCATTGGAATGTAAATTCCGGGATCGGCCTTCGGCGCTGCAATTCTCATAGCCGCAGGAACGGCGATATAAGATGCGCTTGCGCCAAGAATGGAGAGCATGAAGCGATTGCCCACATCATGAGAAATATATTGACTGAGAAATGCAACTGTACAACCGTTAATGGCAGGTATGATGGTGGCAAATAAAAATAAAAACCACCCATGTTTGAGAAAAGCCCTGAATCTTTTAGCGGTCGTCATGCCCATCTCAAGAAGAAATATGGCAAGAAATCCTTTGAAGATGTCGGTAGTGAAGGGTTTAATGTCTTCCGCCTGTTTGGAATCTGAAATGATGCCTATCAACAGGCTTCCCATAATCATCAACACACTTCCATTGGAAATAGAATGCTTGATAATGTTTCCCAGACTCGCGTTTTTCACTTTTTCATATTTCATCATCAATACAAATCCTACGATGATTGCGGGGAATTCCATTAATGCCATTACTGCAACCATATGACCGCCAAATGTAATGCCTTGAATTTCCAAAAATGCAACAGCAGATACAAAGGTTACCGCGCTTACAGAACCATATGATGCTGCAATGGCGCCGGCGTCACTGATGCTTACTTTTTTCTTTAATATAAAAAATGTATAAAGAGGGATAATTGCGGCAATTGCCATTCCTACAACAAAAGAAAAAACGATTTCACTGCTGAATACACTGTGATTGAGTTCTTGTCCTCCTTTAAACCCGATAGCAAAAAGAAGATAAAGCGATATGAATTTAAAAGACGATTCAGGTATTTCCAGATCACTTTTAATGATACAAGCTATGATTCCCAATAAAAAGAAAAGCAAAGTAGGGTTGGTCAGATTGGATGTAAGTACTTGAAAGTTCATGTCCGAAAATATTTATTGAAAGTTTTGATGCTCTGAAGCTCTCTCCAGTCGGTCATTGATGGTTCTGCCCAATCCTTCGGCAGGAAACCGCTCCGCAATGATGATGTCTAAATTCTCTTCATCTAATCGGTGTAAGGCATCGTATAAATTAAAAGCGGCTTCATCCAAATCATTCGTTTTGGAAAGCCTTCTCTCCACAGCAATATCCTTATCCATATAGCTACTGTTGAAAGCCAGCACGCCTATTTTTTTTCCCGAAAACTTTCTGACTGTCTCAGTTACCTTATCCGTTAATATGACAGGAGTCTGAGGTGCATAATGCTTTAAAAGCATTCCCGGTGCTTCAGGAGAATCACTTGTCTTATTGAATACTTTCAGCTTTCCTATAGTC
>VERM01000302.1 GCA_018882645.1 Ferruginibacter sp. | reverse complement strand
AGATGTGTATAAGTGGCAGACCTGCAGCTGTGCAGTTGATGGATGCTGCCAAAGTAAAAGGCGGTAGTAAAGAACCCAACCGTTCCAAAGTGGGTAAGGTAACTTGGGCTCAAATTGAAGAGATTGCAAAAGACAAAATGCCCGACCTGAATGCGTTTACCCTCAACAGTGCCATGAGTATGGTTGCAGGAACTGCACGCAGCATGGGATTAACAGTGGAAGGTAAAGCCCCCTGGGAAAATAATTAATCGTCAACCTGTTCCGTTTCCGGAGCATAAAATTTTTTATAACAATGATTACTAAAAAAAGAAAAATAGCAAACGCTAAGGTTGACGCCAACAAAGCTTATACGCTGAAGGAGGCATCAGCCCTTGTTAAAGAAGTGAATACTACCAAATTCGACAGCTCAGTTGATTTACATGTCCGTTTGGGCGTAGATCCCAAGAAAGCAGATCAGGCCATTCGTGGAACAGTTTCATTACCTCACGGTACCGGTAAGACGAAGAAAGTACTGGTATTGTGCACGCCTGATAAAGAAGCAGACGCAAAAGCTTCGGGTGCTGATTATGTGGGACTGGATGAATACATTACCAAAATTGAAGGAGGCTGGACCGATATCGATGTGATTGTAGCTACACCTGCTGTGATGCCTAAAATCGGTAAACTGGGTAAAGTACTCGGTCCCCGCAATCTGATGCCGAATCCTAAAACCGGTACGGTAACCAATGATGTTGCTGCGGCAGTAAACGATCTGAAAGGCGGTAAAATTGCATTTAAGGTGGACAAGGTTGGTATCATTCATGCCTCCATCGGACGCGTTAGTTTCTCACCTGAGAAAATTGCCGAAAATAGCCAGGAATTTATCAACGCAATCATTAAACTGAAACCTGCAAGTTCTAAAGGAACTTATCTGAAAGGCGTAAGTATGGCAAGCTCTATGAGTCCAGGTATTATGGTCGATACCAAATCTGTTTCAAATTAAATCTAACAACCCTGATTAAGGGACAAAAATATTTGTTATGACAAAACAAGAAAAAAATGAAGTGATTGAGCTGCTTAAAGGCAAGTTCTCTCAATACAACAATTTCTACATCACGGATACAGAAAGCCTCACGGTGGATCAGGTGGGTAAACTGCGTCGTGTATGCTTCAACAAGCAGGTTGAAATGAAAGTGGCAAAAAACACTTTGATCAAAAAAGCGCTCGAAAGCATTGATGCGGAGAAATATGCCGGGGTGTATGATTCATTGCACAAAGTGACCGCTTTGCTTTTCAGCGAAAATCCTAAAGATCCTGCTGTTATCATCAGCGGATTCCGTAAAGATAACAATCAGGAAAAGCCTGTACTCAAAGCCGCTTTTATTAATGGGGATGTTTTTGTGGGCGACAATCAGCTGAAAGCACTTACACAAATCAAGACGAAAAACGAACTTATCGGGGAAGTTATTGGATTGTTGCAATCTCCAATTCAGCGTGTATTGGGAGCTTTGCAAAACAAAGATAATGCAGTCACGTCTGATGCGCCGGTTGCGGAAGCCCCTGTTGCAGAAGCACCTGCAGTATCAGAGGCCCCTTCTGCTGATGCATCAACAGAAGCCCCTGCACCTGAAGCATAAATATTTTAAATAAATACCTGGCCGGATGGTAAACAAAAGGCAATAAACAATTTTTTTAATCTCCGCCGGAGTCAAAAACAATGAAGGCGGCAAAAATTCAATCAAAATGGCAGACGTAAAAGCATTAGCAGAAAGCCTGGTAGGCTTGACAGTAAAAGAAGTTCAGGAATTGGCTGAGTTTCTAAAATCAGAGTACGGTATCGAACCCGCTGCAGCTGCAGTTGTTGTAAGTGCAGGCGATGGCGGAGGTGCTGCTGCTGCTGAAGAAAAAACTTCATTCAATGTAATCCTGAAAAGCGGCGGAGCCAACAAGCTCGCTGTGGTTAAAATCGTAAAAGACCTAACAGGTTTAGGTTTGAAAGAAGCGAAAGATTTGGTAGACGGTGCTCCAAAACCACTGAAAGAAGGTGTGGATAAAGCAACTGCTGAAGATTTGAAAGCTAAATTGACTGAAGCCGGTGCTGAAGTTGAAATCGCTTAATTTCTCACTCACATAGCTTAAAGAGCCCTCCTGATTGGAGGGTTTTTTTATGGGTAAAAGAGGCTGAGGGCACTCAAGGCGTCCAAGAAAACATTCACTTGTATTTAGTAATTATGTAATTTGTATTTTGCCAATTTGTCAATTTAGCAAGTCATGTACAAAAATCTTACCAGAAACATAAAAATTATAGAAATCCTTGCTATAATTCCGATATATTTTCACTAACTTTGCCGTCCTTTAAATTCGCGATATTTAGCGTTAGCTATGTCATGAATATTAAAAAGGCCCACACTTAAAGATTTAACTACCATATGTCTGCAACAAAAACTACCGCTGCCAAACGTATCAATTTCGGAAAAGTTGAACTTTTGGCAGAGCAACCTGATTTATTGGGTATTCAGATCCAATCGTTTAAAGATTTTTTTCAATTAGAGACTACACCTGACAAACGCAATGTGGAAGGGCTTTTCAGAGTGTTTAAAGAAAACTTCCCGATCACGGATACACGAAATATTTTCGTTCTGGAATTTCTCGACTACTTCGTCGACCCTCCGCGTTACACCATCGAAGAGTGTATTGAAAG
>VERM01000301.1 GCA_018882645.1 Ferruginibacter sp. | reverse complement strand
CATATGTAGAATATGAAAATATATTAACAGGAATAATATATTTTGTCAATATTAGTACTAGATGAGATTATAAAGTTATAAATTATAAATGATAAATGCTTTTTGTCCTCCCTTGGGGGAGCTTTCGTCCCTCCTATACCTTAGTTTAGGAGGGACAAAAGCCCTCAAGAGGGGAATTTTTTAATTTTATATTTTTTATATTTTTGATCTAACTCTATCTAGATAGATATTAAGAGCCTTATAAAATTTACCATTTACTGCTAAATCTTTTACAATTTCTTCAGAAGTTTCTAACAAAATCTGATGCCACTTTTCCGATTCAGTTGGATCATTTTTACATAAAATGTATTGTTGTTTAGTCAGGTGGTAAATTTTTTCCGAATATTCAAATTAAATCAACTTAATAAATCCAATTCATTCTTTAAAACACTTATTATTAATTACATACAAATATAAATGATATTAATGCGTATCGCCTAAAAATTTTTGATGATTACATGATTGAACCACCCAACTTCTTTTGGTATGGAATTATTAACAATAAATTCTATAAAAGACTATGATGGTAAAAAAAAAAATTATAGTTTTGAAAAAGGTTTTTTATGTCAGGCTGTAATAAATGAAAACTTTCTGCCAACCATAGAAAATTAAAATCTTACATAACCGAAACAATCCAATTGTTTTTACAAATAATTAATACTTTCTGTACATTCCTTATAAAAAAAATATAAAATGAAAATTAGAATCCTAGCTTTAGCAATCACCGCGTTAACTTTAAACAACTCTTTTGCTCAGAAATTTGAACTGGGTATTAAGGGAGGTGCCGACTTGAATAAAATTCAGGGTCAATCCTTCACGAATAAATTCACCTTTGGATATCATCTCGGTGCTTTTGCGCAAATTGGATTAACCGGTAAGCTTGTTATACAGCCTGAATTGTATTATAGTCAAATCAATAAAGATACAGCTACAAGTTTTTCAACTGTATATCAAAGTATTCCCAAGCTCTCATTGGGTTACCTTAACATACCTATCTTATTGAGTTATAAACCTGCCAAATTTCTGGCTATTCAGGCCGGGCCAAAGTTTGGTATTGTTACAAACAGTAACCTTTCATTCCTCAACAACACCGGAAATGCTTTTAGAAATGGCGATTTGTCTTTTGTAGGAGGGGTACAGTTGCATTTTGCAAACATCCGTATATATGGTCGCTATGAAGTAGGGCTCACCAACATAAACGACCTCGACAATCAGGATAAGTGGAAGAGTCAGTCTATTCATGCGGGGGTGGGCTTCAGATTATTATAATCAAGGTCTCACCATAATATAGGTTCCATCTGAATTTATTCTAACAACAGTGCTCGGTATTCCGGGCACTGTTTCTTCCTGTCTGTACCTTACCACATAATTCATTTGTTGTTTGATGGCAATATCAATGTCTGAGAAAATTCTTGGGGCCGGGAAGCCGGATATATTTGAAGAAGTAGAAACAACAGGTCTGCCGAATTTTTCAATCATCTCTTTACAAAATTTATCTCTAACAACCCTCATTCCTATGCTCCCATCGTCATGCATAAGATTCAAAGCCAGATTTTTTGGATTGTTGTATATGACCGTAGTGGGTTTCCCGATTCCTTTGATATAGTCATACACCTGTACATTTTTTTGCAGAGTGTATTGAGGTATATCTTTCTCACTGGACAGCAATATGATTAACCCTTTCGCCCGGTTTCTTTTCTTTAGGTTGTAAATTTTTTCAACAGCATCTTTATTGGTCGCATCACATCCGATTCCCCAGACGGTATCAGTAGGATATAATATCAATCCACCTTTTTTCAGCGTATGCACACAGGATTCGATATCATCATTGATTTGCATTTTTATACGTTATCAATTACCTCAAGTAATTTTTGAGTGTCGATGTTCATTGCACATTTGAAGTGCCTTTCAGGGCATGTTTTTTTTCCATGAAGTCCGCATGGTCTGCAAGTTAATTTTTCATCTGTTTCTACAATGTGACTGATATCAGATAGTGGGGTATATCCGAATGCGGGTACTGTAGAGCAAAAAATAGCAGTTACCGGTGCATTCATGGCTGATGCAAAATGCAGAGGGGCGCTATCATTTGTATAATTCATCACAGCGAATTTCATCAATGCGGCAGATTCCAGAAAGCTTAATCTGCCGGACAAATTAAAAACATCATTGCGCTTCAATTGATGGATAATGTGCTCACATTCATCTGCATTATTGGGGCCGCCAAGTAAATAAATGACATACTTTTTACTCATTCTGTTGATGAGTTCAATCCAATTTTCCAATGGGTATTTTTTGGTAAACCAAACACTCGAGGGGGTTATCGTGATAAAAGGGACGAGCGTAAATTCTCTGATTATTTCATAGTCTGAAGCAGTTGGATATAGAACGGGGTTATTCTTTTTGTTATCGGTAAAATGTTGGATTAAATCATTATTTCTTTCAACCTCATGACGAGGATTGGATATATCAAATGTGTGTTTTATTTTGACGTTAAATAATAACGAAAGGGGATTTTTGTCAAATCCAATTTTTTCTTTGGCACGAGAAAGGGCTGTCAGCATTCCGGTGGTAAAATAGCGCTGCACATTGATGACTTTATCGTATTTCTTTAAACGGATTATTTTCAAAAGCGACAAAAGATTTTTGTATTTACTTTTCTTTTTGTCCCATACCAACACATTGCTGATGTG
>VERM01000300.1 GCA_018882645.1 Ferruginibacter sp. | reverse complement strand
CAATACGACTGATCAGCATGAATTTGTTTCTCTATTTTTTTTGTCAACAATAACTTATTTATACTACAAATCCCAATGTAAAGAACCGGCACAATGATTCCTAATCTCCACCAGAATTTTCTTCGCAAATCATATTTGTTTAGAATTATTAGTCTGCCTATGGCAATCACGGGCCAGACCGAAAACAGAGGATCAAATACATATATGGCATTGAAAGAGAATCGTTCATGACTGAAAGGCTCAAACCATCCAATACCATAGTTATTAAATGCGTCAATGAATAAATGAAAAAACACTTCCGTTGCAAAGAAAAAAATCCACCTTCGAAAAGATATATTATGAGGCTGATGGATTTTATCTGCCAGAAGTGCAAAAAATGGGACTATGAGAATCGCAAAAAAAATTGAATGGGTAAACCCTCTGTGCCCCAACAGGGCTTCAGGTATATTGAGCCATAAATGTGAAATGAAATCTATATCGGGGATACTTTGGGCCAGAACACCCCAGATCATAGCTTTTTTACCAAATCCTCTTTCAAAGAAAGCCTCTCCGATACACGCACCAATTGCTATATGAGTAATCGTGTCCAAAGCTGTTTACGAGTGATGTGCAGTAAAGATGGGAAATTTGTTTTCACGAATCAGAAAGTCGGCCATGCTGGATCTCAGCCAGCGGGATAACGTTGATCTGCCATATGCACCCATGACAAGCAATGAAGATTTATCCTGATTAGACAAAACGGTTTTTATCTCACTTTCAGGGAGTCCTTTTAAAACCGTATAATGAACATTTACAAAATGAAGGTGCATAAACTCTTTCAATAGTTTATTATCCGGTAAATGTAGATTGTCCTCCATTGGCTTAACGGTCAGCAACTCAACCGGAATATCTGAAAAAAAAGGAAGCATGTAACTGACCATTTTTATTGCATATACTGAAGACGGGGATCCGTCGTAAAAAAAAATAAGTTTCTTAATGGAGTTGAATTCATGGGGGATAAGCATTACCGGACAATGCACCATCGAGAGCAGATTTCGGATAAATCGGGAAGGTTTTTTTTCATCATAATTATTCAAAGACTCTTTACCATCAATAATTAGTAAGTCGGCAAAAATACTTTCATGAGTCAATTCCTGTAAAGCAATTTTATGGTCATGGTGAATATTGAATTTTAAATGCGCTTTCTGACAATGAGACTCAAAATCAATTGATGATTGCAATCTAAGCTCATCATCACCATGCTTATATTGTCTTATTTTTTTTTCGGAAACACCATCTTTCATCACTAAATCATATATCTTGAAACTATTGTAGGTAATGTCATCCAGGAAAACTCCGGTTAAAAACGCGTCTGCCTGTCGGGAGATATCTATCGCATAGTCTCTTGTACTTTTTGAATAATGTAGCCCATCGAAAGCAGCAATTATTTTTTCCATGAATTGTATTAATAGCTACGGAATAAAAATTTTAATTGTGTGTGATAAAAACAGGGAATTTATGTTCACTTAAAACATCTGCGATGAAACTTTTCTTAAATAACTGAGAAACGATAGATCTTCCGTATGCACCGCATACCAAAACAGCAGAGGTCTTGTTATTGAGCCACTTTACAAATCGTTCTTTGGGGTCAATGTTTAATTTGGTTACGGTAAGGTCGCTGAAATGTCTTGATACAAGCTCCTCCACATAAGCTTCATCCGGGATGGATATGCCTTCCTCGTCTTTGGCATAGATTAATAATGTCTTATTGGCTGCAAACTCAGGGAACAAATATGTAAATTGTTTGATGGCATACACAGAAGAGGGGCTTCCATTGTATGTGAGAATATTTAGTGTAGGAAAATCATATTTCTCAGGAACAACCATTACAGCACATTCCATTTCATGTAATGCATCTTTTAAATAATTATTGGGATCTCCGCTACCCGCATTTTCATAAAATGATTCCCCACCGATGATCAGCAAATCAGCAAAACGAGATTCTTTCTTCAATTCGGGTAAGGCCAGATCAGTAAGGTCTTTTCTGACACTGTGTTCAATATTGTGCTTCACACAAAGCGAATTAAATTTTTCAATATTCTTATTAATTTCTTCTGTGACCTCATCCTCTTGTACGGGCAAAAATATAGGTCCCCCGATTCCATCAGCATAGCTCCAAATATTGGCATAACTGACCTGGGGTAAAAATGCTCCAGTCAATAGAATAGGATTGACCTCATTCAACCGGCGGGCAAATTCAAAAGCCCCCTCTGAAAAATGGCTTCCATCAAAAGCGAGTAATATTTTTCTCATAAAAATGATTTTCACAAACATATCTTTCTTAATAGTGATTGATAATGACTCCTGTTCTTGACTCTTTTGACAATCATCATCAGAATAAAATGATTGATTATTGAGATTACATAAATTTTAGAAATGAAGATTTTATTTTACAGCAGCAAGAGATATGAAGAGCCTTACCTCATCAATGCGAATTCGAATCATTACGAAATAAAATTTATCAGAGAATCGCTGAATATCAATACTGCGGTACTTTCTGAAGGATTTGATGCAATATCTGTTTTCGCGAATGACGATGCTTCAGCAGATGTAATCAGGATACTCAAAAAAAACAATGTCAGGTTTATCGCAATCCGCGCAGCCGGTTATGACAATACAGACATTGCAAAAGCGGCTGAATTCAATATTAAGGTAGCGAATGTACCTGATTATTCTCCCGAAGGAATTGCCG
>VERM01000019.1 GCA_018882645.1 Ferruginibacter sp. | reverse complement strand
CAATACACCTGTAGCCAAAACAAATCTGAACAGAAAAGATATTGAAAAAAACAATATTGGGCAGGATCTCCCTTTTATACTCAATCAAACTCCTTCGGTTCAGGTAAATTCAGACGCTGGTAACGGCATTGGATATACGAACATACGTCTTAGAGGAACTGATGCCAGCAGAATCAACATCACCATCAATGGTATTCCATATAACGATGCGGAAAGCCAGGGCGTTTTTTTTGTGAATCTTCCCGACATTGCAGCATCTGCAGCTACTATTCAGATTCAAAGAGGCGTGGGTACCTCTACCAATGGGGCCGGGGCATTCGGAGGTTCTATTCATTTACACACCAATGAAGTTGACACCAAGAAAAGTATCGTTTATAGCAATAACAGTGGTTCTTTCAATTCTTTCCGAAACAGCCTGCAATTCAAAAGTGGCATATTCGGTAAAAAATTTGTTTTCACTGGAAGGATCAGTGACATCAGAAGCGATGGATATATTGAGAGGGCAAAAACAAAACTGCAATCTTTTTTTACTTCACTCGCCTGGGTAGATGATAAAAGCAGCCTGAGGTTGAATGTTTTTTCAGGAAAAGAGAAAACCTATGCTGCTTGGTTCGGCATCAATGAAGCCATGCTAAATACAAACAGAAGATACAATCCTGCCGGCACCGAAAAACAAGACAGCCCATACGAAAATGAGACAGACAATTACACACAAACACACTTCCAGCTTTTTTACAACAAAGCAATCAAACCCTATTTAAAAGCCAATGTAGCCGTTTTTCTGACTAGAGGGAAAGGATATTTCGAACAGTATAAAGCCTCCCAGTCTCTTTCATCCATAGGACTATCTGATTACAATAATGGTACAGATATCATAAGCAGCATTGACCTGGTCAGACAGCTATGGCTGAAAAATGATTTTTATGGTACCATTTTCTCACTGCAGTACAACAAAAACAGAAACAATCTGATTGTGGGAGGCGGCTTCAACAGATACGACGGAAATCATTTTGGAGATATTGTTTTTTCATCTGTAAAACCAGCTGTTCCGGAAAATTATCGCTGGTATCAACTCAATGCATTCAAACAAGATGCATCCATTTTTACAAAATGGACCTATTCCATCAATTCAAAATGGCAGTCTTACGTTGATTTGCAATTGAGAATGGTTGATTATCGGATCAATGGTTTCAGAAACAATCCCGGTATAAAGGTCAAAACCAACAATCTTTTTTTCAACCCTAAGGCAGGAATAAGTTATACAGACAAAGGCAACAGGTTTTACTTTTCTTACAGCAGAGCTGCCAAAGAGCCTAACAGAGATGATTTTGAAACATCAAGTAAAGATTTACCCAAACCCGAAAAGCTGAATGACTTTGAAGCAGGATTTGAACAGAAAAATAAAAAATTCAATTGGGCTGTAAACCTGTATTACATGCACTACACAAATCAACTGGTACTCACAGGGAAAGTAAATGATGTATTTGCCTACACCAGAACAAATATTCCCGAAAGCTATAGAGCCGGTATTGAACTGGAAGGTCAGGCAACTGTCAATAAATGGATGAGTGTTTCAGGAAATGTTGCATTCAGCAGAAATAAAATACTGAATTTTACAGAATATATAGACAATTACGACAACGGCACACAAATCACCAGAACATTTGAATCTTCTGACATTTCCTTCTCTCCAAATGTGATTGCAAACGGAAGCATAATCTTACAACCATTTAAAAACCTGAATGTCACTCTAATCAGTAAATATGTGGGGAAACAATATTTAGACAACACCTCTAACGAAAACAGAGCATTGAAAGATTATTTCATACAAGACGCAAGAATTGATTATTTGCTTGCATTGAAAAAAGAGAAATCCATCAATTTCTTTATACAGGCCAACAATATTTTCGACAAAAAATATGTTGCCAACGGATACACTTTCAGTTATGTAAGCGGTGGATTTTTTGCAACCGAAAATTATTATTTCCCGATGGCAATTTTCAATTTGATGAGCGGAATTACGATTAAGCTGTAGGGATAAAAGATTTAGCCCGGAAACTTTTCCTGCCAAGCCAGCATGCCGCCCACGAGATTTTTCACATTTTTAAAACCCAGAGGCTCCAGCATCAAGCATGCCTGAGCACTTCTGTTTCCACTGCGACAATAGAAAATGATTTCCTGGTCTTTTAGTTCATAAATATCCTCCAGCTGCATGGATAGAATCTGTCCCAGAGGGATTAATTTCCCTCCAATGTTATAGGCTGTGTGTTCGGACAATTCACGAACATCCACGAGGTTGATGTTTTCGTTATTATCCATGCGTTTCTTAAGTTCTTCGGGCTGTATGAGTTCCATTGTATATCAGTATTCAGTTTTTGATTTAGCATTTAGTGTATCCTTTTTTAAGGTATTGGATAGCCAAAGATCAATGACCTGTCCGGGTTGAATCAACACAGGCTGTTCAAGTTCGTCTCTGCTGGGCGGCCTTTGTCTCCAGATAATTGATCTACCCGTATCTAAAACATCCGAGTCTGGCAAAATGGCTCCATTGATTAATCCACTCTGTTTTATGATAACCAAGGCTGAATCATAAGACATCCCAATCAAATCAGGAACTTTCATGTTTTCCCCAACCAACCCTCTGCCAATGACCAGATCAACTTTGCTTCCCCATAATATTTTGGCACCAGCCGCAATAGGACTTCCATTTACATTTTGCTCCAACACGTTACCCTTTTGGAAATCAATAATGAAAGTAGTATCCCCTAAAACCAGATGGTGCCTGTTTAAAAGCTCAATGGCAAAATTTATATTTTTTCCGAGAAGTGATGGCATATCTACTAAAGGTGGATTAACCCTGTTCACAATCAATAATACAGTGCGATTAACCTTCACTTTAGAATTGGGATCGGGAATTTGCTTTATTACGGTTCCTTTTCGAATAGTATCAACATAAACGGAATCGGAAACGATTACTTCAAAACCTTTACTTTCAAGGAGTTTAATGGCATCAGGCGTTTTCATTGAAACAACAGAAGGAACTGTAAGTTGATGGCCGTGATTTGTGAAATATCCCAGCAATTGAAGAACCAGAATAAAGAGGCCAATGAATAAACCAATTGCTACTAGTAAATTAAGCCAGAACGGACGTCTTGTTATGAATTTAAACACAAAAATCTATTGAATTTTAATAATAAACATCTGAATGATTTTTCAAACATAATGAAAATATCATTAAAAACATTCATCAATCAGCATAGAATAAAAATCTTTTAAAGTCCAACCCATTGCTTTCACTTGTTGGGGTATGATACTGGCCTCACTTTGACCGGGAACTGTATTTATTTCCAGCAAATAAGGCTTACCGTCATGATTACTGAAAATGAAATCAATTCGCACTACTCCTTTGCAATTGAGCAATTCATATACTTTTATTGCTTCCCGTTGTATTTTTTCAGCGATTGTATTTTCAATTTTTGCAGGAGTAATCTCTTCGCTAGCCCCAGAATATTTTGCCTCAAAATCAAAAAACTCGTTTTTAGAGATAATCTCAGTTATTGGAAGCACAATAATTTCACCTTTAGATTTTAAAACCCCAATGGTAAACTCTCTGCCTGTTATACACTCCTCTACCAAAACCTGACTATCTTCCTGAAAAGCCTTATGAATGGCTTCCTCCAGCTTTTCTGCCTGTTTTACCTTGGAAATACCCAAACTGCTACCTCCGTTGTTCGGTTTTACAAACAAAGGCAACTTCAATGTATTCAGTATGTCGGCAGGAGAAAATTTATGCTCTCTGAAAAGATGAATCGATTTGGCCACGGGCACCCCTGAAAATGCCGATACCGCAACAGTATACCTCTTATTGAATGTTAATGCAGAAGTGGCGGCATCACAAGAGGTGTAGGGAATTTTGAGACAGTCAAAATAGCCCTGAAGTTTCCCATCCTCGCCAGGAGTACCGTGCAATCCGAATAAAACTGCATCAAAAAGAATTTTTTTCTTATTGACGTGGATGGAAAAATCATTCTTGTCTACTTCAGTGATTGTGTCATCTGCCGCCTTATAAAACCATCCTTCAGGCCGAATATCTATGATATAGCAATCCCATTTTGTTTCATCAATATTTTCAATAATGGTTGAAGCACTTTTATAGGAGATTTCAGACTCTCCTGAATACCCTCCCGTGACCAGCGCTATTTTTTTTTTCATAATTGGCTAAACGAATCAATAAATGTTTGGTGTATTAATCCTCTATTCCTTCATTGTTGGAATCAAGCAGTAGTTTCCATTTACCATCTTTTTGTCTTTTCCAGACTGAAGAATAAGAACCATATAGAACTGTATCCAGAGTTTTGGAATGCATTGAATACATGCCATAGGTAAAGCCTAAGTCGCCAGACTCGGCAATAAATGAGTGTTTGGGCAACCTTGAAAAAATGATATCACTGTCATCCTGCATTAAAAAATAATCAATGGCATTAGCCCCTTCAAGAGGCTTATGTCCATTTCTTATGACAATACCATTACTGTCAAGCTGATTAATGAAAGTGTTTTTCAAGCCTTTTGTTTTACATTCCAAAGAGAAGGATTTATCAATATCCAACAAATCAATCTGAGAAAAATTTGTATCTTTTGAAGGGGCATCATTTTTTTTCTGAGGCTGACAAGAAAAAAAGAAAAGAAGAAATAAAATATAGTGATATTTCATTAACTGAATATAATAGTTTGTTTTACAGGAGCGAAAGATAGAGCATAAATGATAAAGAATATGTACCCAAACCTACTAAAATATGAACAATAGGTGGAAAACCTAAACATTTGTTTTGAAAAAAATAGTACTCATTAAAAACTTGAGAAGACATTAGATATGTAGCCTGTTCTTTTTTTCCATTAACTCTTCCACAGTCTCTTTGTATGCTTCATCAGGCACGCAACAGTCAACCGGGCATACTGCAGCACATTGAGGTTCTTCATGAAAGCCTTGGCATTCTGTACATTTATTGGGAGCAATATAGTAGGTATCATTACTGATAGGAGCATTTCTTTTATCCGCATCCAAAACAGACCCGTCCAACAAAGTGAAATCGCCCTTAATAGAAGTTCCATCAGAAATAGCCCATTCCACACCACCTTCGTAAATCGCATTATTGGGACATTCGGGTTCACATGCTCCACAATTTATACATTCATCGGTAATCTTTATTGCCATCTAACGTAATTTTGATGTAAAGTAATAACATAAGAATGAATTTACAAAATCGTATTGATTTGTTGGCAAAACTTGCCGAATATATTCAACAAAATGACAAGGAATGGACTGCAATAATCAAAGAAGCAGAAGCAAAAAATCCATGGTTTATTGAAAATTTCACAGATAAAGCCTTATCAAATATTTGCAACAACTTCCTTGAAGTCAAACAATTGGAAACATGGATTAAACATTATTGCCTTGATGACAACATAAAATCGAAAAATGTTGGGATTGTGATGGCTGGAAATATCCCATTGGTTGGATTTCATGATTTTCTATCGGTTTTCATATCCGGCCACCGGCAAACGATTAAGCTTTCTTCAAAAGATGATGTCTTGCTAAGGCATTTAATTCAACAAATGTATGTATTCGACAAACGGACAATTGAACAGATTACAATTGCCGAAAACCTGAAAGGTTGTGACGCCTACATTGCAACCGGCAGCAATCAATCTTCCGGATATTTTAAACAATATTTTTCCAGCTACCCTCATATCATCAGAGAAAATAAAACTTCCGTAGCAATTTTGTCGGGGAATGAAACCACTGAAGAACTTGAAAGACTAGCTGAAGACATACATCTATATTTTGGTCTTGGATGCAGAAATGTAACCAAGCTGTATGTACCCAAAAATTATGATTTTACACCTGTTTTGAAAGCTTTTGACACATTTTCATTCCTCAAACAAAACCGGAAATATTCAAACAATTACGATTATCAGTTGTCTATTTTATTGCTCAACAAATATCCATACATGACCAATGAGGTCACCTTGCTCATTGAACACGAACAGATTTTCTCTTCAATAGGTATGGTCCATTATGAATATTATGACTCCGAAAAAAAACTGACTGAAGATTTGAAAAATAACAATGATATTCAATGTATTGTAGGTCAAAAATTCATTCCGTTTGGCAAAGGCCAATCTCCCCGGCTTTTCGACTATGCAGATGGGGTGGATACTATGCAATTTTTATTAACCCTGTGACAGATTGAAATATTCAATTTAAGAATTTGTTAAAGATGTCAGTTTTTTCTGAACATTTTGTCATTGATTTTTTAAATTGCAAAGAAGGAACAACATTTGTTTATGTATGGTTGTTTTTAATTTGTTCCCAGAATTTCGTTTAGCTGATTTTCAATTGTATTTTAATAGCTAATCCGAAATTGGAAACAACTTATTATAAGATTACATTACATTTAATATAAACATTTATGAAACTTAAACAGACTCTAAGTATTGTGGGCATCAGTGCGATTACAACATTGTCTGTGGTATTCGCCTATGATTATTTTTTTAACAAAAAAAACAAAAATACATACGGAGGACAAGTGCCCGGAAGAATACCTGGCAATTATGTGCTTACGGGCATGAATGATGGCAGCAACCCTCCCGGGTATGCTGACTTTACAGCACCCTCGCAAGTTGCACTACCTGCGGTTGTTCATATCAAGACTAAAACAAACGCAAAAAAAATAAATAACAACCTGCCAAGGCTAAAGAATGATCCGTTCAGCGATTTTTTTGATGATGATATATTCAACCAGTTTTTTGGTGGCGGGAGAATCAACATCATTCCTGAACAAAAAGCATCCGGTTCAGGTGTCATCATCAGCGAAGATGGATTTATTGTGACCAACAATCATGTGATTGAAAACGCCGATGAAATTACTGTCACTCTAAATAACAAAAAGACTTACAAAGCGAAAGTCATCGGTTCGGATCCTTCCTATGACCTTGCAGTAATAAAAATTGAAGAGGTCGGATTACCATATCTCATTTACGGAAATTCTGACAATGTCAAAATTGGACAGTGGGTTTTGGCAATCGGATACCCGCTAAATCTTGAAACCACAGTCACAGCCGGGATTGTCAGCGCAAAAGCCAGAAGTTTGGGTCTGAATAAAGACAAGAGCGGTAATCCAGGTGGGGCGGTAGAGTCATTTATTCAAACAGATGCCGCTGTAAATATGGGCAATAGCGGTGGTGCTTTGATTGATACAGATGGCAAGCTTATTGGTATCAATTCTGCCATTGCATCCCCTACGGGCTATTACTCCGGATACTCTTATGCGATTCCAGTCAACATTGCCAAAAAAGTGGTTGATGACATCATTAAATTCGGTACGGTACAAAGAGGCTATCTGGGAATTCAATTTGGTAATGTTTCAGACATGAGTGATGATCAGAAATCATCACTTGGAATTCCAAATGATGCTTATGAAGGAATTTACGCGATTGACGTACCAAAAGACGGCGGAGCTTTTGATGCGGGAATCAAAAAAGGTGATAAAATCCAGCAAATAAATGGTGTGAATGTCTCCAATGGCGGTGAACTTCAGGAACAGGTAAGCAGATATAAGCCCGGTGATAAAATTCCTGTAACCGTCCTGAGAAATAATGCTCCCCTAACCGTAACAGTAACCTTGAAAAATAAAGCCGGCACCTATGATATCGTTAAAAGTGAGACATCTTTTGATCTTTTGGGCGCGGATTTTATAACCCTGGATTCCAAAAAGGCTTTACAATATGATGTGAGTGGCGGAGTCATTGTGAAAAAAATAAAACAAGGTGCTCTATATGATCAAACAAGGATGAAAGACGGATTTATTATCTTAAAAGTCAACGAAACGACTGTAAATACAGTGGATGAATTGAGAACTGCGATTGGCAATGAAAAAAACATCGTAATAAGCGGATTTTATCCCGGATATGACGGACTTTACGAATATCCAATTGTACTAAACAAATAAACTTTCTTCAAAGCCCCGTTTTGTTCGGGGCTTTTTAATGCCCAATCACATCGCAAACAGCCCCCTCTACTCAGGATTGTGAAGTAATGTAAAGATTGTAACTTTGTTTGAACAGAATTCAATTCATGAAGCAGTTTAGCATACCCTTTACTTACAGGAGCACACTGATCAGCACCATCAAAGAAAAGCGGAAAGGTGAGGATAAAATGAAAAAAGATTTTACACCTACTTTGCTGGACTTTGGAGCAGTGCAAATTTATCTTGCCAGACACTTTGGCTTTTGTTACGGGGTGGAAAATGCCATTGAAATTGCTTTCAAGACTATAGATGAAAACCCTGACAAAAGAATTTTTCTGCTGAGTGAAATGATACACAATCCGAAGGTCAATGCTGATCTGATTGAAAGAGGGGTTTCATTTCTTCAGGATACCAAGGGCAACAATATTGTACCATTCGAATCTCTTACAAAAGAGGATGTGGTGATTATTCCTGCCTTTGGAACAACACTTGCCATTGAAGAAAAGCTGACAGCCATTGGAATTCCCATCAAAAAGTACAATACCACTTGTCCGTTCGTTGAGAAGGTTTGGAATCGCAGTGAACAAATAGCCCGAAAAAATTATTCTATTATCGTTCATGGAAAGCCGACGCACGAAGAAACGAGAGCTACTTTTTCGCATGCAGCTGCCAATACCCCCACCCTGGTGATCAATGACATGACAGAAGCAATTTTATTAAGTGATTTCATTTCTGGGAAATTGCCTATCAATGAATTTTATACTCATTTCAAAGACAGATACTCTGATGGATTTGATTCTTCAAAAGATCTGGAAAGAATCGGAGTAGTGAATCAAACCACCATGCTTGCCAGTGACACCCAGGCTATTGCGGATTTTCTGAAAAAAACAATGGCAAAAAAATACTCGCTTTCTGAAGAAAATATTCATGAAAGATTTGCCGATACAAGAGATACTCTATGCTATGCAACGAATGACAATCAAAGTGCAGTGTATGGATTGCTTGAACAGAACGCCGATTTGGCAATTGTAGTTGGCGGATTCAACAGCAGCAATACCTCTCATTTGGTGGAGTTGTGCGAACAAAAACTCAGTACATTCTATATCGACCATGCCGACAGGATTTTATCAAAAGACGAAATCAGCCATTTTGATCTACATCATCACAAAGTCAAAACATCCAATAAGTTTCTCCCTGAAAAAAATCCTCTGAAAATCCTGATGACCAGCGGTGCAAGCTGTCCCGATGCAGTTGTAGAGTCTGTCATTAAAAAATTAACCGGCTTTTTTGTAAGCGAAGAGACATATCAGAAAACAATTGAAACAATAGCCTGAATCAGTTAAAGCGCCTTTGCCACCAGTTTGAGTGCAATATCCAACTGATCTTCCATGGATAGTTTTGAGTTGTCCAACAATATGGCATCGTCAGCCATACGTAACGGGCTAACGGCTCTTGTAGAATCAATCTGATCGCGCATCTGCAAATTTGACTTCACCTCTTCGATAGTAACATTGGGGTTTTTAGCTGCCATCTCACTGTATCTTCTTTCTACTCTAATTGGAATATCGGCTGTCATAAAAATTTTCAACTCCGCTTTTGGGAAGACCGTTGTTCCGATATCCCTTCCATCCATAACAATACCTTTTTTTTCACCCATTTTTTGTTGCTGGGAAACGGCAAACGTTCTGACGGAAGAAATGGCAGCTACTTCACTGACTTTTTCGGCAACTACCAGATCCCTGATGAAATATTCGACATTTTCGTTATTGAGGTACATTTCAGACTGGGCAGATTTTTCATTGTAAGTAAATGAAAGATGAATGTTGGAGAGCGCTTCAGTGGTTTCAGATTCATTGGTCCAGTCGATATGATTTCTGAGAAAATACAAAGTAATTGCTCTGTACATGGCCCCACTGTCGATATACACATAACCCAACGATTTGGCCATCTGCCTTGCCAGCGTGCTTTTTCCGCATGAAGACCATCCGTCTATGGTGATAATAATTTTTTTCATTTACACTCCTTGACAATGCTTTTGAAAAGTAAATTTACAAATACCAGAAAGATTATTAGAAAATCTATAACGAAAAAATAAAAACATTTTGAATGAAGCGATATATTTATAACAGAAACGCTCCTTACGGAGCGTTTGGAAGACATTTTTAAATACGATTAGGCTTCAGATTTTTTTTCTTTTTTCTTAGGTCCTTCTTTCAATTTGAATTTGATTCTACCTTCTTCCTTATCCAATTCGGCAATAACCGTATCACCTGCCTTGATGACATTGTTGAGAATTTCTTCTGCCAATGGATCTTCAAGGTGTTTCTGGATGGCTCTGTGTAAAGGACGGGCTCCAAACTGGCTGTCATATCCTTTTTCGGCAATAAAATCTTTCGCTTCTTCAGAGAGTTCAAGGACAAATCCGAGATTGCTTAACCGCTTCATCACACCTTTCATCAGGATATCGATGATTTCGAAGATATTCTCTTTGTTTAGTGAATTGAATACCACAATATCATCAATACGATTCAGGAATTCAGGACTGAATGTGCGCTTCAGCGCCTTTTCGATAATGGCCTTATTGTTTTCTTCCTGACTGTCCTGGCGTGCCTGGGTTGCAAAACCGACACCATCCCCAAATTCTTTTAACTGGCGGGCACCAATATTCGAAGTCATGATGATCATGGTATTTTTGAAATCTACCTTTCTGCCCAATCCGTCTGTCAGTTGTCCGTCATCCAGTACCTGCAGTAAGATATTATAAATATCCGGATGAGCTTTTTCAATTTCGTCGAGGAGAATAACGCTATATGGTTTTCGTCTAACCTTTTCTGTTAGCTGACCGCCTTCCTCATAACCTACGTAACCGGGGGGAGCACCAATCAAACGACTCACAGTAAATTTTTCCATGTACTCGCTCATATCTATGCGAATCAGCGCATCTTCATTGTCGAACATATGTTTGGCCAAAGAACGTGCCAGCTCTGTTTTACCCACTCCTGTGGGTCCCAGGAAAATAAACGTACCTATAGGTTTTTTGGGGTCTTTTAATCCGATTCTGTTTCTCTGTATGGCTTTAACCACTTTAGTGATAGCATCCTGCTGTCCAATTACTGCACCGCGCAAATCATCTGCCATTCGACGCAGCTTGTCTGTTTCGGCCTGCACCATTCTTTTAACAGGAATACCTGTCATCATGGAAATCACTTCAGCAATATCCTCTTCTTCAATGGGATATCTTTTATGTTTGCTTTCTTCTTCCCAAATATTTTTTGCTTTCTCCAGATCTTCCTGAAGACGCTTTTCGGTATCTCTGAGTGAAGCGGCCTCTTCAAACTTCTGACTTTTCACCACTTTATTTTTCTCGAGCTTTATTTCTTCAATCTTACGCTCCAGCTCAAGAATATTTTCAGGCACATTGATATTCTTGATGTGCTTTCTGGCACCCACTTCATCCAATACGTCAATGGCTTTATCAGGCAGGAGCTTATCTGTCATATAGCGATCGCTGAGTTTGACACATGCATCCACCGCATCTTTACTATATGATACGTTGTGATAATCTTCGTATTTGTTTTTGATATTATTCAGAATTTCGATAGCCTCTTCCACAGATGGTTGCTCAACGATTACCTTCTGGAATCTTCTGTCCAGTGCGCCATCCTTTTCAATGTGCATGCGGTATTCATCGAGTGTAGAAGCTCCAATGCATTGAAGTTCCCCACGGGCAAGGGCAGGTTTGAAAATATTTGACGCATCGAGTGACCCGCTCGCGCCACCGGCACCGACGATGGTATGAATTTCATCTATGAAAAGTATAACGTCGCGGTTTTTTTCCAACTCATTCATGATGGCCTTCATTCGCTCTTCAAACTGACCACGATATTTGGTACCGGCGACAAGTGCAGCCAAATCGAGACTGACCACTCGTTTATCAAACAACACCCTGGATACTTTGCGTTGAACAATTCTGAGAGCAAGTCCTTCTACAATAGCTGTCTTACCTACACCCGGCTCACCAATCAGAATAGGGT
>VERM01000299.1 GCA_018882645.1 Ferruginibacter sp. | reverse complement strand
AGACAGTATCTTGGAAACATTTTAGATCCAGCGAGGAGGCAATCAGTGAGCTTCGGGCCCAAGGATATCAGATATGGGCGGCTGAGCAAACCAGTGGGAGTAAGCTATTGCAGAATTTTTCTGTAGAAATGGGCAAGGGTATTGCGATTGTATTTGGCAATGAAGTAAGTGGGGTGGAAAGTTCTACGCTTACGTTATGCGATGGCTCGTTAGAAATTCCTCAGTTGGGCATGAAGCATTCTCTGAACATTGCCACAGCTGCCGGTGTTGTATTGTGGGAAATAATCAGAAATCGTCTCCAATCTTAATCAACATTTTTCAAAAATGGAAAGCATCAGGAAATATCTATCTCTCATAAAATTCTCTCACACCATTTTTGCAATGCCATTTGCTTTAATCGGTTTTTTTCTGGCCGTTAAAAAAATGCGATTGGAAGAGAATTTTACATTCAGCTTTTCAGATCATCAGTTTTTATACAAATTTACAGGCGTTATAGTCTGTATGGTTTTTGCTAGAAGCGCAGCAATGGCTTTCAACAGGTATCTCGATCAAAAGATTGATGCACTCAATCCACGCACCGCTGTAAGAGAAATTCCTTCCGGTAAAATAAAAGCTTCAAACGCTTTGATTTTCACGATAATCTGTGTCATTGTATTTGTAATCAGTGCCTGGTTTATCAATGCACTTTGCTTTTGGTTAAGTTTTCCAGCACTGTTCATCATTTTGTTCTACAGCTACACAAAACGATTTACTGCGCTATGTCACCTGGTCTTAGGTTTGGGGTTGAGTCTAGCTCCCATTGGGGCCTATCTCGCCCTACTTGAAAAATTTGACCTATTGCCATTGTTGTTTTCATTTACAGTTTTATTTTGGGTAAGTGGTTTTGATGTTATTTATTCCATGCAGGATGAATCATTTGATAAATCCAACAAGTTGCATTCTATTCCTGCTGCCGTTGGAATCAAAAATGCATTGCTGATTTCCAAGTTGCTGCATATAATCACATCTTTTCTTTTGATTTACGCAGGTCTTTACGGCAGTTTTGGTTTTTTTTACTGGATCGGCGCAGCTTTGTTTCTCTCGATGTTGGTTTATCAGCAATCTATTGTTAAAGTAAATGATCTGAGTAAAGTCAATCTTGCTTTTATGACAGCCAACGGAGTAGCATCTGTGGTGTTTTCATTTTTTGTAATACTGGATATCTTTATATAACGAATTGTATAAAATGGGAAGAATAATTGCAATTGATTATGGAGGTAAAAGAACCGGCATAGCCGTCACGGATCCCTTGCAGATTATTGCTACGGGGCTTACCACTGTGGCTTCTGCAGAGCTGATCCCATTTTTGAAAAAATACCTGGGTACAGAGGAAGTTGAATTAGTGATCATTGGAATGCCTAAAAATTGGGATGAAACCGATACCCATGGTACACCTCTTGTTAGAGAAGCGATAAAAAAAATAAAAAAGGAATTTCCTGATCTGAAAATAAAAGAAGTGGATGAGCGGTATACTTCCAAAATGGCAAAAGATGCAATCTTGCAAATGGGACTCAAGAAAAAAGACCGAAGAAAAAAAGAAATAGTGGATGAAATATCGGCTACAATTATTTTACAGGAATACCTTTCCGGTAAAAGCTGATCGATATTTTTCATCACTGTTTTCTTTCCTGCTTATACGCTAACTTTGCAAATTGATTATTTAAAACCATCATAATCAACCCAATGATTTTACCCATAGCTGCATACGGGATGCCTGTTTTAAGAAAACTGGCCTCAGATATTCAACCGGATTATCCCGGACTGGATAAATTGATTGCCGATATGTGGGAGACAATGTACAACAGCAACGGCGTTGGACTAGCTGCCCCACAGATCAATAAAGACATCAGACTTTTTGTAATGGATAGTCAGCAGATTTTTGCAAATCAGGATGAAGAAGAAATGGGTACATATCCCGACGAGCCCGGGTACAAAGGGGTTTTTATCAATGCCCGTATCATTTCTCTTGAAGGAAATGAATGGAGTTATAATGAAGGTTGCCTGAGTATCCCCAAAGTACGACAGGATATTTTGCGCAAGCAAAAAGTAACCATTGAATATGTTGACGAATCATTTACTGAACAAAGAAATACATTCAACGGATTAACAGCGAGAATTATTTTGCATGAATATGATCATCTGGAGGGGAAGCTTTTTATAGATCATGTATCTGCTCTCAAGCGAACTTTAATTAAACGTAAGCTGGATGACATCAGTAAGGGTAAAATAAAAGTGGATTACAAAATGATTTTCGCCAAATAATTTCTGCTGATTCCCGTCTGTTTGCGCTTTCCTCATTTGTTATAATTTAAAAGGATGAAAAAAAATCTTTTGATTCTTTTTTTCTGCGCTTGTATCAGAATGCCCGTTCAGGCACAGTCGAATAATGACAGTGTATATCAGATTGGGCAAAATTATGTAACTCTGAAAGAGGTGGTTATCGGAAGTAAATTGGATGTGCCCGGATTCATACGAAAGGTACAAAATGATACCAGTTTTTATAAAGCATTCAAGAATCTTAGAGTACTCGGTTATACCGCAATCAATGACATCAGGATGCTTGACAAAAATGAAAATTTCAGGGCCACTCTGCACAGCAAAACAAAGCAAAAAAGAAACGATGGTTGTCGATTTATGGAAGTTTTGGATGAAACAATCACAGGAGATATTTACGATCGTAAGGGAAATTATAATTACTATA
>VERM01000018.1 GCA_018882645.1 Ferruginibacter sp. | reverse complement strand
CCAGTACTATGGCCTCTGCTGTTTTACCCAATTGCGCGGCAAGTTTGTAAGCATATGAAGCAGCTTCAAAAGATGCTTTTTTGATCTGACCTTCTGCCTGGTCTATAAATACGAGTATCATGTTTGTGGATTTTGAATGTGGATTGTTTTTGATTAAATGGCTTTAGCCTCTTCATTGAGCAAACGTACCAGTTCTTCCGGGTTCTCAGGCGAAACCAGTTTCACACCCGCTTTTGCTGGAGGCAAATCAAATGAAGCCACGCTGGTCAGCGTTTCGGCTGCCACCGGCTCGACGGCTTTCAGCGGCTTGGTTCTAGCTCCCATGATTCCTTTCATATTCGGAATGCGTTGTTCTGCCATACCCTTCTGACAGCTGACTACAAGCGGGAGAGGGGCTTTATTGGTTTCTTCTCCACCTTCTATTTCACGTACCACAACGGCCGTATTCCCTTCCAGTTTGAATTGAGTAGCATGAGATATGTAAGGCAGATCAAGTAATTCAGATACCATACCACCGATAGAAGAACCGTTATAGTCGATTGTTTCTTTACCCGTAAAGATCAGGTCATAGTTGCCTTCTTTGGCAACGGCAGCAATTTGGCTTGCAATGTAATAACTGTCGCTTGATTCGCAGTTTACCCTGATGGCTTCATCTCCGCCAAGTGCTAGAGCTTTGCGTATAATGGGTTCTGCATCGGCGCCACCTACATTGAGTAAATGTAAGACAGTTGAGGCATCCGCTTCTTTGAGTTCAATAGCTCTCACCAAGGCATACCATTCGTCGTATGGATTGATGATCCACTGTACTCCGTCTGATGCAAATTTCGTATTGTTGTCACTGAAGGCTATTTTTGCCGTGGTATCCGGCGTTTTACTGATACAAACCAGAATTTTCATATTTGTAGTAATGATTTTGTGTGAACAGAGTTAATGATAATAGTAAAGCATTTGAACAATCGGTTGCAAATGTATTACAAATTTTGCTTAAGGTGCACATAAAACCCTCAAATTATGCTTACTTTACTCACCTGATTTTCGATTTCTGAAGGAATTATAAATTTGTTATGGATAGGATTCAAAAATTGCTGGAATTTCTTAAACAATCTGAAGGGGATAGTTTTTTACAGCATGCGCTTGCGTTGGAATATGTAAAAATTGGAAAAGATACTGAGGCACTGCATCTTTTCAATAATGTAATTCAAAATGATCCTGGCTATGTAGGGTCTTATTATCAGCTCGGAAAATTACTGGAGAAAATGGGGCAAATTGAAAAGGCGCTGGAAATATACAATGCAGGAATGGACGAGGCAAAAAAAGCCGGCGACAAACACAGTTACAACGAGTTGATGGGAGCGAAGGATGAAATTGAGCCGATTTAAAGGGAATGCATTTCATTGATTAAATTTAAAAAATGGGTTTTCTGGAGTATTTTAATCATTTTATTCAGTCAAAAAATTTATTCACTAAAAAAGATAGTGTACTCATTGCCGTTAGCGGCGGCGTTGATTCAGTTGTGCTTTGTGAGTTGATGAACAGATCAGGGTATCGATTTCAAATTGCTCATTGTAATTTTCAGCTGAGAGGATCGGAAAGTGACGCTGATGAGGATTTTGTAAAATCATTGGGAATGGCATATGGAGTGAAGGTATGGGTAAATCGATTTGAAACAGAAAAATATGCTGCCGATAATAAAATGGGTATTCAGGAAGCTGCAAGGCAGTTGAGGTATGAATGGTTTGGAAGTTTGTTATCTGATGCCGACAACGCTTTTCGGTTTGTAGTAACGGCTCATCATGCCAACGACAATATTGAGACCTTGTTGATGAACTTTTTTAAAGGCACCGGCATATCAGGTCTGCAGGGGATAAAGGCAAAAGAAACCGGGTTGGTCAAAAATCTGATAAGGCCCCTGTTGTTTGCAAAAAAAGAAGATATCGTTCTGTTTGCAAATGAAAACAATCTTTCATGGCGAGAAGATACTTCAAATGAAAGCATTAAATATACGCGCAACTATTTTCGTAACGAATTGATTCCGTCCATTGGTAAGGTATTCCCTCAGGTAGAGCAGAATCTTTTAGATAATATACTGCGGTTTTCAAATATTGGAATCCTTTATGATTATGCAGTAGATCAATTAAAACATAAGCTGATAGAGAAAAGGGGAAACGAAATTCAAATTCCGGTATTAAAATTATTGAAAACGCCTGCTTATCCAACCGTTTTATTTGAAGTTTTAAAAGAGTATGGCTTCAGTTCATCTCAGATCTCAGATGCCGTAAAATTAACGCAGTCCATTTCAGGGAAATACATTGAATCGCAAACGCATAAATTTTTTCGAAACAGAAGTTGGCTGGTCGTTTCTCCCAAGACTCCGGCCGATTCTTCGTTCTTTTGGATTGAGGAGGCTGCAACCGAGCTTGACCTTGGTGAAAATAAACTTACAACAGAGAGGTTGAATTCTATTCCTCCATTGATGAATGATGCAAACATCGCGCTGCTTGATGCGTCTCAGTTGAAATTCCCACTTCTTTTAAGGAGATGGAAACAAGGTGATTATTTTTATCCGCTGGGTATGTTGAAGAAAAAAAAGCTGAGTCGTTTTTTTATCGATATTAAATTATCCGTCTCTCAAAAACAGGCCATATGGGTCATTGAGTCGCAGAAAAGAATCGTATGGGTTGTTGGTCAGCGAATTGATAATCGTTTTAAAATAACAAATAAAACAAAAGCAGCGTATAAAATTGAATTAACCCCTTCCAAATAGGCTTGGATTTTTCAGTTCTTCAATGATATTTACAAAAAGATTGCTATTGAATAAAGCAATCAAAATGATGGTGAATAACAGTCCGTACAATGCCCCCCAAAGATGAGCATCATGATTGATATTGTCATTTCCTTTTTTGCCCATATACATGCAATAGATCACGAATAATATAGCGTATAAGAAAGAGGATATTTTCAGGGCGCCGTAAATGTATATACTGCTCCATGGACTGAATACAATATTCGCAAAAACTATTGCCGAAACAGCGCCGGATGCGCCAAGTGAACGATATCCGTAATTGTTTTGATTTTTTATATAAGAGGGGATATCGGAAATGATTATAGCGCTGAAATACAGCAAAAGGTAGGCAGTATTGCCGCCAAGTTCAAGCCCATTGAATATGAGTTCTATATTTCTGCCAAAAAAATAAAGCGTAAACATGTTGAAGAACAGGTGTATGAAATCCGCGTGTAAAAATCCTGACGTTATAAAGCGGTGATATTCGTTTTTTCTTTTAACCACATAAGGCCACATGATCGACTTATCCATCACCTCTTTATTGGCAGTACTGATAAAAAACAAAATCACATTGGCGGCTATGAGAGAGAAAGTTATATTCATTGTAATTGCAATTAAGAATGATGATATTTTTCATTTTTGATAATGGTGCATGCTCTGTAAATCTGTTCCGACAACATCAGTCTTACCAGTTGATGGGGGAAAACAAGTTTGGATAAGCTCCATTTGAACTGAGCTCTTTTGATTATATCTTCATGCACGCCAAAGGCGCCACCTATGAGAAAAATGATATTTTTTTCGCTCTCGTTAGCTCTTTGTTGCAGAAATAAGGCCAGCTCCTCACTGGACAATTGCTTGCCTCTTTCATCCAGCAAAACGAGATAATCTTCTTTTTTCAATAGCGATAATACCGCCAAAGCCTCCCGCTGTTTCAGTTCATCTTCAGTTAAAGAAGCAGCATTCTTTACCGGAGGTATGATCTTCCATTCCACAGCAAAATAATTGGATATCCTTTTGGTAAACACATCAATCCCTTCTCTGACATAGTTTTCATGCGTCTTGCCGATTGTCCAGATTTGCAGCTTCATGTATGTTGAATGAAGATTTTATTTGTTGGATGGAAGGCCAAATGCGGTAGCCTCCGCTTCGAATTTGCCTTTATGCGCGCCGTCGCAAAAAGGTTTGTTGGCTGAAAGTCCGCATCTGCAAAGAGATACGACAGTCCTTCCTCCCAAATCATATAAATTCCCTTTTTCATCTACGATTTCAAAATCCCCCTCAATTTTAATGGCGCTGTTGCTTTTTATGGTTATCTTAGTGGATGGCATGATGAAACGTTTAATGAGTAAAAATTTTGGTAAAATTATTCTTTAAAATCCATCCCAAATGAAATATTTTTACAAAATTCAAATCGTTTAAATTAAATGATTGTTGCAATAATCATATCATCAATTACCGGCTTTGCAGTTGCATGGGTCATTCAAATGCTCAAAATGCAGTCAATACAAAAAGAATTGAAAAGCACAGAGGGTATGCTGGAAAGCGAAAAGCTGATCAAAGAAACCCTTCGGAAAGAAAACGCCATTGCTTTTCAATTGAAGGAAACTGTTGAGCTGGATTTTGCCAAGAAATTAAAAGAGGCTGAAATGGCACTTAGGATTATGGATGAAGATATTTTGTTGCTTCAAAAAAACAATGAAGAGACAGAAGCGCTTTTAAAAGCGGGGCAACCTGAGATTCATCAGCTTAAACTCAAACTCATTGAAGCCAACAATTCCATTGCCAGATATAAAGCCCAATTGGGAAAGTAGATTACTCTAAATCATCATCATCAAATGAAAAAGGTCAAATGGGTTCTGCTGGTTTTAACTGTCTTGATTATTACTTATATCCTTGGGCCACATCCCCGTAAACCTATTTACGATAGCGCGCTTCCTTTGATTCCGGGAATCGATTCAATTGAAAATTATATTACGCGGCATGAATCGGCGCATAAAATAAAACCCGGCAATGAAGCCCGGATTGTTTGGGCCAACGATTCGGCGCACCGAAAAACGGAATATGTCTTCATTTATCTTCACGGATTCTCGGCATCACAAGAAGAAGGGAATCCCGTTCATAGAAATATTGCCAAAAAATTTGGTTGCAATCTGTTTCTCTCCCGTTTGTCTCAGCATGGTATAGACACTTCTGAGCAATTGATGCAATTGACTGCCGACAATTACTGGGAATCTGCCAAAGAAGCTCTTGCTATTGGAAAAAAACTTGGGAATAAAGTTATTCTGATGGGAACCAGTACCGGAGCTACGCAATCATTACAGCTGGCTGCAGCTTATCCGGAGGATGTTGCAGGTTTGATATTATATTCTCCAAATGTGGCCATCAATGATGGCAATGCATGGTTGTTGAATAATCCATGGGGACTTCAGATTGCAAGAATGGTAAAAAAAGGAAAATATCATGACCCGGATGATCTTCGTCCGATTTACAGGCAATACTGGAATAAGCCCTATCGGCTTGAGGCATTGGTGCAATTGGAGGAAATGCTGGAGACAACCATGAATGAATCCACATTTAAAAAAATAAACCAGCCTGTCTTGATGCTTTATTATTATAAAGATGAAGCGAATCAGGATAAAGTGGTTAAAGTCAGTGCAATGAAGGGAATGTTTCAGCAATTGTCAACTCCTTCTCCATTGAAAAGGGCTATGCCGCTTCCCAATACAGGAGATCATGTGCTTGCCTCTCCGATAAAATCAAAAGATATCCTTTCAGTAGAAAATGAAACTGCTTCTTTTTTAAAGGATGTGCTTAAAATGCCAGTTAAAAATTAGGTCCAATTCTTTCTAAAATTCCTTTAGAATTCATTTTCCTGATATATCTACGTATCAATACGTAGGGCTACCTTAGTATTAAACGTTAAATTCTAATTTTTTGAATGAAATAACTAACCTTTAAGGTTTTATATTTTTAGCTTTACGATGCCGTTAAGACTTAATGGCATTCCGCTTTAAAATCCATTTTACTTGTGTTTGCTGTCCAGATAACGTTGTCTGATAATCTCGGCAATTGGCTTTTGGCTGATTTTACTCTCCAGCCATGAAATGATGTCGAGATACACAAAAGCTCTGGCTTCAAATCGGTTGTGTTCAAACTTTCTCAGTTTTTCCAGAAGTTCGGTAAATGCTTGTTTTAATTTCCCCTTATCTGTATGAAATGCATTGCGTAGAAATTTAAAAATCGCTTCTTCTACGGAGGAGAGATTTTGCATTTTGGCCATGAAGCGATACACAGATTTGATCAGGTATTCTATGATTTCAGAATTCCCCAGTTCATAATGGGAAATCAGATGCAACAATCTTGAATAGCACTGCAGATCAGTTCTGAGGTCAACGGGGTCATTGATGATTTTATGTAAATAGTCAATGCATCTGTTGTAATCGTCGGCGCCAAAATAAATTGTAGCAATTTTATAGTTGATCACCATAATCCGATGCCGGTCTATAAATAGAGAGTATTCCTCCAGTTTTTCTTCAATAGCCGGCAGCAAAGAAAGTCCGCCTTTAAAATCACCAAGAATAATGTGTTGATTCAGCCTGGCGCTGAAAAGGTAAACAAACATCTGTATGCGGGTGTTTTCAAATCTGATAGCGGCGGGAGATTCAGAGAAAGCTTCAAATTCTGAGAGCGTTTCAGCGAATTTTGCATAATTCCTTAAATCAAAATGTGCATTGAGCAGATTATGTATTCCTTTGATGTAATGACCTGTTTCTATTTCTACCATATTGGAGTTTTGGTGAAACAAATCAACCCATTTCTGCGTATATCGGTAATACATCAAAAAATCCTGACGGATAAAAGCAAACCAGCAAAAACTCTGGCAGATATATAGCTTCTCGTAAAACCCATCAAGTTGTTGGTGATGAGCAGGAAGCTTTGAGAAGAAAAATTCTTTGATGGTTTTTTCGTCATTTTCATTTCGGGCATGTCCGTTTTTTACATACCAGCTATACAGCAGCAATGCAAGATTGGAGAGTCCGGTAATGGTTTCTCTTTTTTGATTTACGCCCAGCGCCTCACTGCTTAACTTTTCTGCACGGTCTTGCATACTTCTTGTGATGTGCAGCGTCTCTATTTTCTTTTCAAAAGAGATGACCTGTATGAGAAAAGTATACTGGTTATGTTGAATCGCCATCTCTTTTACTTTCTCCAGGATTTTCAAGCTTTGGTGATAAAGGCCTTTGTTGTAAAGGATTCTGGCGTAATCCAGTTGTTCATGCAGTTGCATGTCAATGCTTTCAGACGTTTTGATAACCCTCAGGCTGGCCAGTAATTGCTTGTATAAATGGGCTTTAATATTGGAAAGCTGTGGTTTTTCGATAGAATTCAGTTTTTTCAACAATACCGTTTCGTCGTATTCCTTCAATTTATCAATAGCATCAAAGAGCTCAATGATTTTCAGGTCTTTATTTCCTGAATTTCTCTGGATGTAGAGCTTAAAATTCCTTTTTTCCGACTTTTCAAGAGAACGAATCAACTGAAATAATATGTCTGCTGATCTGTTGGGCATAATGAATAAATAATGCTGAAATGCAGTAAAGTTAAGGGTTTGGCAATAAAATAGTCATTTTAAACATCATTAAATAGCATTTAACTTGTTTTGTAGGGATAAAAAAAACATGCCACATTTGCTTTACGAATATGGCATGTTTGAAATCAAGCAAGCAATATCAAAAAGACGTTTAACTAATTATCTTTTTAATTAAGACAAAGCTAAACAAAAAATACCAAAAATAATAAACCTTAAATAGTTTTTTCTAAATCTGTAATAGTTCTCAAGCAAGCAATCGTTAAGCCGCTTCGTTTCTACGAAGGGGCTTTTTTTATGGAGTAAGTCAGCCTTTAATCTTGTAGAGCAAATATGCAAATGTCTCTTTAAAGTAGCTGTTCCAGGTAAATAAAACATTGAGATCCGGAATAATTCCCGATAGATTGTAGGCTTCAGTCCCTGCAATGAAATTACAAGGAAGGGCAGTGGTCATTATACCTGCCTTCTGAAACAATAATGTTGCTCTTGGTAGATGATGTGCTGAAGAAATCAACATGTAGGGCGGTTTCAATCCTGCAGAGTCCAACAATTTTTTTGTATTCACCACATTCTCGGCAGTATTGGTGGATTTGTCTTCAAACAATATCGCAGAGTCGGGTAGGCCCATAATTTTCAACTCGGATCTTGTCCATTCGCCTTCATTGAAATTTTTCACTTTTACTTTCCCATTACCCCCGCTTATCAGAATGTATTTTACTTTCCCTAGTTTGTACTGGCGAACGGCCTGTATAAATCTGTCAGCAGCAAAATTGAAATAACCTTTTTCATTGTAATCGGGGCTGCCAAATCCTCCTAGCAAAATGGCGCAGCTGTATTCTGTTTTATCATTATCATTTAAAGGTTTGGGATGCCACCATCTGGCATAAGCAGTTATCAACCATTGGTTACTGAACAATAAAAAAATACTAATGGTGGTATATAAAAATATTTTTTTTCTTTTGGATGATTTGGCTCTGACATACAAAAAAATAAAAATCATAATCCAGACTGCGGGACTCAGGAAAAATGATATAAAGCTTGACAGATAATAATGCATTTTCGGTTAATTAATTTAGAGTTGAAATTAATCTAAAATTCATTTCTGATTACGAATACATTTGATCAATAAAAAATCAGTAAGAACTATTTTAAATTGAATGAAAGGTTCGGCTGAGGTTACAGAACGAATTAATCAATACTTTCGAAAGTAGCGTTTTCTTTATTCTTTTTCACTTTATTGGCTTCAAAAATTTTTCCATTCATGGCAATGTAAACGCCGGGAGATAATATCTGAACAAAAGCCAGCGCGCTTCCCAAATTAAACAATCCATCCGAACTTCCGAATTTGTATGGTACCATGGCGCCGGTAAGAACGATTGTTTTTTTCTTACAATGTTTTGCCAGATAAGACGCGGTTATGGTCATGGTGTCAGTGCCATGTGTAATCACTATCTTATTTTCTTCGGTATTTACGCATGCCTGGTTAATCATATCTCGGTCCTGCTCTGTAAAATCTAAACTGTCTTTCATCATCAATGTTTCTATCGAAAGATCGAGCTTGCATCTGCCCAGATTAAGCATTTCATGCAGGTGCGTCTCTTTAAAGTAAAGGCTGCCGTTCAGCTCATTATATTCTTTATCAAAAGTTCCGCCGGTGATAAATATTTTTATATTGTGATGCATTTGGAAAATAAAAATTCAGTAATCTCAAAACAAAAAACAAATTGTAAAATATTACAGGAACATCTTAATTTTAATACAATTTAACGATTGTGATCAGCAGAAAAAAAATATTTATACCCATTGCCCCTACACTTAGGAATTACCTAAAGCAGTATAATAGAGAGCATAAGCTGCCTGTAGGATATAGTCAGCTGAAATATTATATTGATTCAGTGGCCTACATCAATGAGCATGGAAAAGATACCTTGTGGGAAACTGTATTGTATCCTCAGGATCAGATTGATGAAATTCATGAGGGTTTGAAAAGAGTATATGCAAGACTGAAAGCCGGGGGTGATATCAAAGCATTGAATCATCTTTACATCGAGCGAATTGATTTTTGTTCATTTGGCAATTCTCATCCTTTTAGGATTAAAATTGTCAACCGGTATAATGATGTGTACGATTATTTTTACATCAAGACAGCAGATGCATCGCGTGTTTATGGCCTTGAGATAGAACATATTCTTTCTCCCAATCAATTGCATTATCTGACGGATGATGATACTTTGGTCGAAGAGCATATAGCAGGTATTCCCGGTGATCATTTTTTATCACTATATGAGCACAGGCCTGAATTCAATCCCAAGAGAATAGCCAAAGAGTTTGTAAAGTTTAACGAAAGATGTTTCATTCGTTTGCTAGGGGATATGAGGGCTTACAACTTTGTTTTTGACATTACCCCTGACTTTGATGCCTATCAGTTTCGTATTCGCGCCATAGATTTTGATCAACAATTCTATGAAGGGAATAAAAACATCTATATGCCTCAATACTTCAAGGAAAACTTTCCTTATGTGCAGATGGCGCAAAAATTATTTAATAAAGAAGTGATAAAACAATATCAGCTTGAGGAAAGATTTCTGATTGCCAGACGGCTCAGAGAAGAAAGACATCGTGTAAAAAGTCTTAGAGATGTTTTGGTAAAAGAAGAGCTGTCTACTCCGGAAAAGGTATATCAACTTGCCAATGAACTGGCAGACCATTATGAAGACGTCATTTTTTCTAAATGTGACAGTATGGGGCATATTATCGACAGAAGTCTGAAGCGTGTTTTGATGTCTACCTATCGTAAATAATCCTGTTAAAAAATAACCCGCCATAGAGATGACGGGTTATAACCTCAAACTAACAAAATGAAAATACAAAATGATTCTGATCTTTTATAAAAATCTAAAAGGTATAAAAGAATGATAGTTTGTAAAAATCGTTGCTGCTGTTCGCGGGTTTTTCATTGGTAAGATCTGTTCCGAATGAAAAGCGCAAACCTCCTGCTCCTTTTGAAACCTGAACAAAAGGGCCTATCCACTGATAATAGTCGGCGCTTTTTGTAGTGCCTCCTCCGTTTATTTTTCCTCCTGCCAGATTCAGATTTTCATAATGTGCACCCACGGCCAACCATGGAGTAACTCTTCCTCCTACATTCAACCAATAATGTACATAATTGAGTGTGGATTGTCCTGCTGTAGTTTCGCTGCGTAATGCCGCATAATAACCCGCGTATAACTGACCGATGATTTTTTTGTCATCATAATTTACAGTTAGGTTTGGTACAATACCATCACCAACCACACCGCGTTGGTTGGTTCCGCTGCTAAGTAAGTTACCCATGGTGAATCCCAATTGTGGATTGATGGCAAAGTTTCCGGTTTTGAAATTTGCCCCCAGTCCGAATTCAGTCCAGTTGCCCCATGCTCTTGCAGTACCGGCACCCCATTGAATACCGTAGAAAGTAAGATCGGTTTTACTGCTCACCGGATATGATGCGGTAAGTCCGGGGTTGAATCCAAAAAACGCATCATGATTTAATGACAGTGAAAGAGATAACTTGTCTTCTTTTTTTTCCTGTGCCATTGAAGGAACACTTGCTGCCAAAAAGAATGAAAACAGCGTTACAGAACAGATCATGTTTAATTTGCGCATAACATTTGGTTTTGGTTAATAAAACTCTTTGTTCTGGGCAAAGCAATTCAGTCGTACATCTGATTTATGGCTAAATCAGCAAATGCAGCAAGCAATAGTAAAGTAAGCGAGAGGAATATTATCAGTGAATAGCTTCCTCTTTATGTTGGCCATTGGCATGTGTGACCAGCAGGGTACCCTGCAGATATTTTTCATCATGTTGGCTTTGATCAAGTCCAAGCTCCTCTTCTGCTTCGGTTACCCGTAAGGGTAAGATGAAGTTTATGAATTTGAAAATAACAAACGAAACTGCAAATGCGTATGAAGAAACCAGTAGCATTGCTTTCAGTTGCGTAAAGAAAAAAGACGGGTTGCCATAAAACCAACCTTGTGGACCGTCCTGTATGCCGTGTACCACTTTGTTTGCAAAAACTCCTGTAAGCAACATGCCTACCATTCCTCCGAATCCATGACATGGAAACACATCCAGCGTATCGTCCAATTTAGATTTATGCTTAATACCCACGGCGATATTGGACAATAAAGCCGCTACAACACCGATGATAATACTTTGTGCTGCTCCTACGTATCCGGCTCCGGGAGTAATGGCTACCAGTCCGACCACGGCGCCGATACAAAATCCCAAAACGGAGGGTTTCTTTCCTTTGATTACATCAAAAAACATCCATGCCAAACCTGCGGATGCTGCGGCTGTGTTGGTGGTGATGAAAGCGTTGACGGCTAGTGGGGTTGACCCTATTGCGGAGCCGGCATTGAATCCAAACCATCCAAACCAAAGCAATCCAGTTCCAATCAAAACGTAAGGAACATTTGCGGGGGGAATTTCTTTTTGTTCCTGATGAGCTATTCTGCGTTTGAGTACCAGAGCGCCTGCCAGTGCGGCACATCCTGCTGTGATGTGAACAACCGTTCCGCCGGCAAAATCCCATACCCCCATTTTAGCCAGAAATCCCTCGGGATGCCAGCTCCAGTGAGCTACGGGAGCATATACAAACAAGCAGAAAAGAACAATAAAAAGAATATAAGAAGTGAAGCGAATTCTTTCTGCAACAGCACCAACTACAAG
>VERM01000298.1 GCA_018882645.1 Ferruginibacter sp. | reverse complement strand
GTGAAGCTAAATGATTTTCTAGCTCCTGGGTTAAACTTTAGTACGCTACTTAAATTTTTATATGTTTCAAAATCTGTATGGTCCCCAGCGTTTATCCATCCTTTTTCTGGATGAAATACTCCTTTGCTAAAAGGTATAGAGCTTTTGGGTGGATTATTTTTTTGATAACAATATTTAAGATCTTGATCTTTTTTTAAAGTTTTAGGTTTATCCTTATCGTCCATACCATATAAAAGATTATATCCTGTGATAACTGGCAATACTGTGCTTGGAGATACTTCTGGCAATTCCAAACCTATTTGCTCACGAACAGAATTGTCATATCCTCCGTATGTTTGTATAGGCTGAAATTTACCATATACAATACTGTCAAGTCGATTCCCGTCAATATCGGTGTTGTAGCGTTTATGTGGCCCAACCTGTTGGAAAAAACTGTAACGAATCCCTGTATTTATCTGAAACTTCGGAGTGATCTCCCAATCGTCCTGAAGATATACAGCCGCTTCATGCGCAAATTTTACCTGAGCATTGAGTGGATTGAACTCAATGGAATCTTGTCTTCCACTAACCACCGAAGGAGAAAAACGATGATATGTGTACAGGCCTCCGAATTTTATTTTATGATTGGCAGAGGGGTAAAAATCAAAATCCTGTTTCAAACCGATATCACGAATACCGGAAGCAAGCTGCACATCGAGGTTGTTCTGAATGGCATTGAAGGAAAAATTGTAATCATTGTATACTGCAGTAGTGTTGGCAAATAATTTTTTATTGAATACATGATTCCAGCGAATGGTGCCTGTTGCATTACCCCATGGTATTTTCACTTTTAGACTTTGCTTGCCATTGGAAAAATCAAAGACATCTCTTCCAAAATACCCGCTAATGTAAAGCCTGTCTTTTTCACTGAAACGATAATTCATTTTTGCATTCAAATCATAGAAATAATATCCTGAGCCATAAAACTGACTGGTTTTACTGATGAAAGGACGTGTCAGCGCATCAATGTAAGTTCTTCTGCCTGAGATAATGAATGATGATTTGTCTTTCTTGATCGGACCTTGCACCGAAAATCTGGATGCAATGAGTCCTATACCTCCATCAACCTGAAATTTCTGGTTATTGCCTTCTTTCATAGAAACGTCCAACACACTTGATAATCTTCCGCCGTATTGTGAAGGCATTCCACCTTTAATGAGTGAAACATTTTTTATGGCATCTGAATTGAAAATGGAAAAGAACCCAAATAAATGTCCGGTATTGTAGACGACAGCATCATCCAGCAAAATCAAATTCTGATCTGGCCCCCCACCCCTCACATAGATACCAGAGCTGCCTTCCCCTGCATTCCTCACGCCCGGCAAAAGCTGTACTACTTTGAGCAAATCCACCTCTCCCAAAAAGGCAGGAACAGATTTGATTTGCTCAATAGGCAGAGTCACTTTACCCATCTGCGCAGTTTTTAAATTATTGTCTCTTTTTCTGGAAGTCACAACAACTTCCTGAGACAATGCCACCCCATATTCAAGATCAATGTTGATGAGTGTGTCGGAATGAAGTTGCAACTTTATCAAAACCGGATTATACCCGACAAAACTTGTCGTCAAAAGATAATCTCCTTCCTTCAATGTTAGTGAGTAAAAACCAAACTGATTACTGGACACTCCTCTTTCGTTGGACTTAACAGAAACAGTTGCTCCAATAAGTGTTTCACCGGTTGCCTTGTCTTTGATGTATCCGCTTATTGTATATTTTTTTGAATTTACATTTACCTGAGCAAAGGTATGGTTGTGTATTAGAATTCCCGACAAGAAGATAAATGTAAAATTCAAACATTTTAAAAAATGAATCGGCATCTACTGTTTGCTTTTAATGGTAGTTAACACTTCTCCGCAATGAAGCATCCCTGCTTTGTATACAGGGTGATTTTTACCTAAATATGGATTTACAATTTCTTCGGAGTTACTGATCCAGTTGGCCGGAACGGTATCGTAGAAAGCCATAGGACATTGCTGGACAAACAATGTTTGACCCTGATAATTGACTGAAACAAAAAAAGAAGGATACATCACATCCGACAAACTGCTGAAATCTTTCCTCATTTGTGTGATGTCATGCTGATTTAGTATCGCAGACGCATTCGACTTCATATCTTTCACAGTATGCATAACGGTCTCTATAACCAATTGTGTATCTTTTTTCAATTCCAGCGTATCAATTTGATCAAGCAAACGGATAAATTTCTGTGTGTTCGTTTTAACTGAAGCTGTATCTGAATCAACGAATGCATCTTTCATGAGCATATATTGAGAGATTATTTCGTTGACTGTAGTATTGAAGGCGGGAGAGTGTCTCTTAACTGTCAACTTATTTTCGTTGATGCCTGAATCGTTTTTCTGTTTTTTAGACCCAAGAACGTACCACAGCGCTGCAGATGCTACCAAAGCAATCAGCGTAAGAAGCAGAGTTGTTTTTTTCATCTGAATGATAATTACAATGTAAAGTTAGCCTATTTTATGAGTGCACATAGAAAAAGTATGCGAAGCTGTATCCATACATAAATGAAACTAAACTTTGAAGATTAACGTTCATATATGTCGATTGGTTTACGGATTGAGTTAATTTTGCAAAATTGCTGGTAGCAGATTCGCTCCCTCAATCAAAAATGACAAAAGATGCTTTTAGGACTACAGAATGTGACTTTTGAATTTGGTGCCAGAACCATTGTGGAAGATGCTACCT
>VERM01000017.1 GCA_018882645.1 Ferruginibacter sp. | reverse complement strand
CCATCAGGTTGTTTGACTTTATAAATCGCCTTATCTCCGATTATTTTATAGCTTAAAAAAAGAGTAGCATTGAATTTCGGAAAATCAACATTTATCCAGTAATCATTTTCCTGATCTTCACCAAAATAACTGCTATCTCTTTCCAACCTGGCATAGACAGGGTATTCAAATGAATAAGGGAAGGATGTACTGTCGAAATTCACATATTGATGTTCAGGCAGTTGAATATTAAAATATCCTCTTTTTTTTGAAGTATATACACTGTTGGTATTACACGATACCACAACTGAAATAATAAAAAACAGAGCAAGGGAATAAAAAATATTTTGTTTCATTTTGGCTTGAAGTTGACCTTTTAAGACCTGGCTTACATATGAATAAGATTGAGGTCGGACTCGATAAATGAATTATTTATGTATGACCAATTTGATTTTATCAATCCGATTTTTGCGAATCTCCAAAGGAATGAAAGTAAAGGAACCGGATGTGAAGCTGGCGTTAATTTCAGGAAATTCACCGGCAATTTCCAGAACCAATCCTGCCAGCGAATCACTTTCACCCCTGATATTGTCAAAAGAATCAGGAGCAATCTTTAGAAATTTACATACATCGTTGATCATAGTATTACCTTCAAAGATATAATTACATTCATCTAATTTTTTGTTTCCTGTTTCTTCATCATCGAATTCATCTTTGATTTCGCCAATGATTTCTTCGATGATATCTTCAAGTGTTACAATACCGGATGTACCACCAAATTCATCTACGACAACGGCAAAATGAATTCTTTTTGACCGGAATTCCTGGAGCAGGTCTTCAATTTGCTTTTGTTCATGAACAAAATAAGCAGGTCTTATTAGAGAATGCCAGTCATAATCAGCAGACTCCCCTACATACGGCAATAAATCTTTCGTATGAAGCGTTCCGGCAATTTCGTCAAGATTGTTTTTATACACCGGAAGACGGGAATAATGCAGATCTTCTATTTTAACCAGCAAGTTGTAAAAATTATCTGCATAAGGTATACCGCTTACGTCAAGTCTTGTACGCATGATTTGCTTTACTGTAGTTCCACTGAACTTTCTGATACCCTTAAGAATTTGTTTTTCCTCCACACTTGTCTCACTATCCGGAAGCAGATCAATGTCATAATCCAGCCGATTGTCATCCCTAATGGATTTTTTCCCCTGTGACAATTTATTTTCGAGCTTTTCAGTAAAGACAACATACCTTTTACTTAACCCAAAAAAAATACTGTTCAAAATTTCAACAAGCAATGAAGATGCGGCGGCGAACCAAACTTTATGGTGGGTTGCCCAAATTTTTGGCAACATTTGTGCAAATAAGATTAATACAAAAGCAACTGCAAAAATTTTAATCAGAAAAACAGACCAAAATGGAAAAGTTGGATTAGGTTCGTCTATTTTAAGCCAGTTGTTGATCAACAAATTTGAAGTAAGGATGAACCCTATATTGACAAAAACATTCGCAATTTTTATTGTGGTCAGCAAAATTTTGGGATATTCCAGCAAATTGATTATTCTCCTGAATGAAGGATGCTTTCTTGTTTTTAAAACGTTTATGTCTTTTAAAGAAAGTGAAAAAAAAGCGACCTCGCTACCGGAAAGGAAGAATGACAGCAACAGAAGAAAAATAACAGAAAATAACAAAATTACAGTAGCCCCTGAGTTGATTTTCAAAAGTACAAATAAAAGGGGTATTGAATCATTTACCGAATGATAGTCCAAAGCGTCTTTTTTAATTAAAAATAAATCACATCGCCAATCGATGTAATATTTTTTTTAGAAGGGGAGCCTTTCTCCGCCACTTTCATCAGTATTAGATGAATCGTGATGAGTATCGAATCCTCCCTCAAATCCTGAGGTGCCGGTTGTTCCTTCACCTTTTTTATCCAACATGGTTAAATTTTCACCAATGATTTCAGTCGCAAATTTTTTATTCCCTTCCTTATCCTCCCAACTTCTTGTTTTTAACCTGCCTTCAATATAAACCAGACTTCCTTTATGCAAATATTTTTGTGCCAACTCAGCCAAACCACGCCATAATACCACGGTATGCCACTCGGTTTGAGCCACTTGTTTTCCGGTTCTGTCCTTGAAGGTTTCTGTGGTTGCAAGGGAAAATTTCGCTACCGCAATATTCCCCTCAAGAAATTGCATGTCCGGATCTTTACCCAGATTCCCGATCAGAATCACTTTATTTACACCTCTCATAACTAACTTTTATGTTTGGAAATACAAACATAATAAAGATAGCAAAATATTTGAAAAACTATATTTAGGATTATCAAATCATTGACTGAATCCACATTTTAATCAATTTTGGGAATGCAAGTCTTTTCATAGTATTTACATCGACAAGATCAAATCCGGGAATATGCTGTTTTTTACCAATTTCAATTTGAATAAAACAGGCCTCTATGGTCTGATGTGTAAGCTGTTGCTTTACATGTGTGGATGCAAAAAGAAACGTATATGTCTCAATACCCAACGCTTTCAATACTTTATGATGTAAAACGGAATCTACAGTTGATTTTTGAGCGCGTTCAATCAACATGAACTCATGAAGATTTTGCCAAATGTCCTTTTCCACTCTTTTCCTGACATAGAACTTTCCTTTGAAAGAAGCAACGATATAATAAAAAAAACGATTCTTCTTTTTTATTTTCTTGGACTTGACTGGAAATTTCTCTGTCTGGTTAGTTATAAAGGCAGTACAATATTTGGAGAGATTACATGCAGAACAAATAGGTGATTTAGGCTTGCAGACCGTAGCTCCAAAATCCATTATCCCCTGATTATACAAACCTGCATTTTTTTTGTCAATGAGAATCTCTGCCAAATGGCTACAATGATTTTTGCCTTCGGGAGTATCAACCGGAACATTCAACCCAAAAAACCTTGTCAATACTCTCATCACATTTCCATCCAAAACCGCATACGGCTCATTGTAAGCGAATGAAGCTATAGCAGCGGCAGTATAAGGCCCGATTCCTTTAAGCTTCAAAAGTCCTTCATATGTCGTTGGGAATATCCCCTTCAGGGTATCGGAAACATATCTTGCTGTATGTATCAGATTTTTACAGCGACTATAATATCCAAGGCCTTCCCAAACTTTAAATACTTCCGAATCCTCCGCTGAAGCGAGTTTGTGAATGTTCGGAAATTTTTTTAAAAAATTATTGTAATACGCTGTACCCTGCTCAACTCTTGTCTGTTGCAATATGATTTCACTCAGCCAAATTTTGTATGGGTTCTTCTCATATTTCCAAGGCATCATCCTAAAATTGTAATTCTTGTGCCATTTCATTAAGTTTTTTGTGAAAAAACTGCATTTTTCCGAATCATAACCGGGCATTATTCTATCATTTTAATGCAAACCTATTGATTATCATGATTTTATTTTGGTATTTTATATTTTTTTAATTAACTTCCCATAAGAATTCTCAAAATCCGCCTTTAAATAACAGAAAGGCGATGTTTCATTAAAACAAATACAATCAATTTTCATATGAGAAAAGCCGATTTAATCACTAAGATCTCAGATAAAACGGGAATCCCTAAAGTAGATGTATTGGTTGCGCTTGAAACCATGTTCAGAGAGATAAAACAATCGCTTGCGAGTGGCGAAAACCTTTATATCAGAGGGTTTGGCAGTTTTATTATTAAAAAAAGAGCGGCCAAAATAGGAAGAAATATCAAAAAAAATGTTTCAGTCTCCATACCAGAACATTTCATACCTGCCTTCAAACCTGCAAAAGAATTCATTCAGGAAATCAAATCATCACCAAACATCAAAGAAGCACCTGAAGTAAAGGAAGATAATGAAGATTAATGTACCTTCGCACACTGATTTAATACATTGGGTGATAATCTGATTATTTGTGAAGAATAAATTATTGATACTTTCCGGCTCTGGCCTTATACTTGTTTTGGTAATCTTTTTTGGCTTTCGAACCTCCAATCCACATCACAAAAACCTCAAATCCGGCACTGAAGCTAGGAAAGAAAATAATATACAAACATATGATATTAAGTCTTTTATACTAAAAAATAAAGAAAATCTTACTCAGTCACAAAAAACAACTCTCATAAATCTTGAAGCTAAATTAGGTGATAATCGATCATCAGATTTCATGGCCGTTGCCAACTTTTGGAAAGATAGCGTAGCCATCAAAGAGCCTTACATATATTACTTAAGTGAAGCTGCAAAGTTGGATAATTCAGAAAAAAATCTCACCTTCGCAGCCCAATTGATTTTAAACACGCTCCGTATGGAGGAAGATTTGTCTGAAGTTGATTGGCTGAGTAATGTAGCTATAAGTCTGTTTCAACAAGCTATTGCCCTCAATCCGGAGAACGATGAATTAAAAGTAGGTTTGGGGAGCTGTTATGTGTACGGTAAAGGTAGAAGCGGTGATCCTCAGCAGACCATGAAAGGAATACAGGAGCTTTTAGCTGTGGTGAGAAAAGATTCTACCAATATGAAAGCGCAGTTGGTACTCGGATCTGGTGGATTTTTCTCAGGACAGTATGACAAGGCCATCGCACGACTGAACAAGGTAGTGGCTGCAGAACCTGACAATCTAGAAGCTGTTGCATTTCTGGCAGATTCATATTCTGCACTTGGAAATAAAAATGATGCCATAAAATGGTATAAAATCAGCAAAAGGATTGCAAACAACCCAGCATACGCTGAGGAAGTTGACAAAAGGATTAAGGAGCTTGAAAAATAATATTTTGATACTAAAATAATTTAATAACATTTTAAAAAAAGACTAGGTTATGCCTTGTGGTAAAAAAAGAAAACGTCATAAAATCGCTACCCATAAGCGTAAAAAGCGTTTAAGAAAGAATCGCCATAAAAAGAAATAATAGGATAAGGTAAATCATTTTTTGATTTTATATCTTATTTCCTGGATGGTTATCCAGTTAATTCATTTTCCGGTATTCATTTTTTTCGATATGAACTACAGATATAGTAATTCATATGGTTTAAGAATATGGCTATATACTGTACCCATGAATCTTCCGGATCATTGAGATTCGCCATTTCCTACCGTAGTGCATAAGGGTCTACAAAATTAATCGTTTGACCAAGGAACTAATCATTAATAGTCATCCTCAAGGCGTGGATATTGCTTTGTTGGAGGATAAAATACTGGTTGAGTTGCATAGTGAAAAATCTGATGCAAACTTTGCAGTAGGTGATATCTATCTCGGGAAGGTAAAAAAATTAATCCCGGGACTCAACGCCGCATTTCTAGCTGTCGGATTCGAAAAAGATGCTTTTCTCCATTACACAGATTTGAGCCCTTATATCAAATCGATATTGAAATTTACCCAACAATCGATTCACCAAAAACAAAATCAAGTTAATGATTTTGCCAAGTTCAAAGTAGAACCTGAAATCATAAAAACCGGAAAAATCAATGATGTTCTGGGCGGTAAACCTAATATTTTGGTTCAGATACTAAAGGAACCCATCGCTGCAAAAGGTCCACGATTGAGTTGTGAACTTTCTTTGCCGGGAAGGTTTGTTGTGGTAACTCCATTCAATGATATAGTGGCCGTTTCCAGAAAAATTCATTCATCAGAAGAAAGAAAGCGTTTGCAAAAAATTGTCGAAGCCGTAAAGCCCAAAAATCTGGGTGTTATTGTCAGAACAGCTGCCGAAGGAAAAAATACAGCAGAGCTGCATGAAGATTTGTTAGGGCTGGAAAAAACATGGAATACCATTCAGTCCAACCTAAGAAATGCCGTAGCTCCTTCAAGAATTCTGAGTGAACAAGGAAAAACCAACAGTATACTTCGGGACTTGCTGAATGCCGATTTCAATAAAATCGTTGTTAACGATAAAAAAATATTTGCGGAAACCAAATCATATATTCAAAGAATTGCACCGGATAAGGCGGATATTATTACTCTACATAACAACAACAATACTGTATTTGACAGCTTCGGAATAACCAAGCAGGTAAAAGCATCTTTTGGCAAAACAGTCAATTTGCCAAGTGGTGCTTATCTAATCATTGAACATACTGAAGCATTGCATGTCGTTGATGTAAACAGCGGATATAAAAGTGTAAGCAACAATCAGGAGCAGAATGCCCTGGAAACGAATCTGGAAGCGGCGGCGGAAATTGCGCGTCAGTTGAGGCTTAGAGATTTAGGAGGAATTATCGTTGTCGATTTCATCGATATGAAATTGATGGAGAATAAAAAAAAGCTGGCCGATGCAATGGAGCAGTTCATGCTAAATGACAGAGCCAAGCATGCCTTAGTGCCCATATCCAAATTCGGATTGATGCAGATTACCCGTCAGCGCATGCGCCCTGAAATGAACATCAATACCAGCGAACTATGCCCTAGTTGTCTGGGTTCCGGAAAGATTTCATCAACGTTGATTCTGGAAGATGAGATTGAAAAAAATCTGAGCTACCTGATTATGCAAAAACATAAAGGGCTCACCATCGAGGTGCACCCTATTCTACATACCTATCTTACTAGCGGATTTCCTTCGAGGCGCATGAAATGGAGTTGGAAATATAAACAACGTATCAAAATGAAAGCGAACAACAGCTTTCATATGACCGAGTTTAAGTTTTTTGATGAAACCGGCGAGGAGATAAAATTGTGAGAAAGTCTTTAAAAATCTCTATTTACAGATAGATATTTACCAGCACTATTTTGATCATAATTCGGCAAGCAATAAATTGTCGTATTGAAACTTAACATTAGTGTTTATGATTGTGCATCAGTTGAGTAAACTCCTCTGCAGTAATTTTTTTCTCTTTGGTTTTGACCCCTTTCTCAACAAAAGAAAATAATTTTTCGGTAATCAGTCTGCGATAAGTAGAATCTATCTGTTTCTCATCCTTCATCATCCTATCGATGTAACTATCAAGCCAACTGAGATCTTCGCCAATATTCATCTGACCGAAATAGCGCATCACTTCTTCTTTCATATAGTTTCTCAATTCCTCTTCAGATACTTCCAATTTATTGTCTTTAATGATGCGATCACTGATAAGTGTCCATTTCAACTGATTGCTAAAGGTAGGAAACTCTGCTTCCACTTCGTCGGCTGTTTTTGGTTTTTCACCGCTTGTTCTCAACCATTTCTTAAGGAAATTTTCAGGAAACTCCATAGGTGTCTTATCCAGTAGAATATGATATATCTGATCGTGTATCTGATTGCGTGTTTGAGATTGCCAGTATTTTTCAATATCTTCTTTTATTGCAGCACGAAATTCAGCTTCGTTGCTGATGTTTTTTCCAGGATACACTTCATTGAAAAAAATTTCGTCAAGTTCTCTTTTTTCTATCAGTCCGATTTTTACAATTTCCAGTTTGAAGTAAGCATTGGCAATGGCAGAATCATTTTTTTCATATCCAAGATCCTGAGCGATCAATTCCAATCTCTCCTTTTCAAAAGATTTATCCAATTTTATAGTGATGATATCTCCGACGGCTTTACCTTTCAAATCCTTTTTTAATTCTTTGGTAAAGTATTTTAGAATGACAGAATTCTCTTTGATTTTTGCGCCCTCCACAGTATCGCCGTTTTTATCAACTTCAGTGAATAACAAATTCAGAACATTTTCTTCATTGTCAATTTTTTCGGGATGAGTCATTTTGCCTCCTTTAATCTGCATCCTGCTTACTTCTTCATCAATCATAGCATCAGTTGCTTCCACCACATAAGATGTAAGCGTTTCTTTGGAAAGATCCGCAAGTGCAAAATCAGGTTTTAACCCAATCTCAAAACCAAAGTCATAATCAGCCGGACTGTTGATATCTATTTTGGTCAGATCATTTTCTAAAGGCAGGGGCTGACCGAAAATCTCAGGCTTTTCATCATTCAAATATGTGTACAGCTTTCTCTCTACTGATTTCAGGACTTCATCATTAAAAATCGACGCTCCGTACATTTTTTTTATCATACCGGAAGGCACCATACCTTTCCTGAAACCAGGAATGTTAGCGGTTTTGCTGTACTCTTTGAGTTTTTTCTCGAATGAAGGAAGATAATCTTCTTTAGATACCTTGATGGTTAATTTATCAGTTAATAAACCGATGTTTTCCCTTGCTACTGTTGACATGATAAAAATTTGAATCGCAATTAAACAAATAAGTTGATAAGCCTGAAAGTTGCGAGAACCTCTAAACTTATCAACTTTGATCGTGCGGATGATAGGGGTCGAACCTACATGCCTCGCGGCGCCAGATCCTAAGTCTGGTGCGTCTGCCAATTTCGCCACATCCGCCTTTATATCTGCAACAAGATTATTATTTGAATCAACATTGCAAATGGGTGGCAAATTTACAGCATTTATTTTTAAAAAAAACGTATAGTGCAACTAAATCAACCACAAAAAGCATAAATCGTTGTTTTTCACAAGCATAAACTTTTTGGAGTAATTTCGTGACTTACGATGAAGACAGGCACAATCATATCAACATATAATTTATCTGAAACAGAAGAAAAAAAGGAAATCCTCAATCAATACAGGGGGCTGCTCAGGGCTTTGAAAGAAAAATTGAAACCGGGAGATAAAGAAATCCTGCGAGCTGCTTTTGAAATGGCTGTTGATGCGCATAAAACTATGCGTCGCAAAAGCGGAGAACCATATGTGTTACATCCCATTGCTGTTGCAAAAATCTGTGTGGAAGAGATAGGCTTGGGTATCAGAAGTACGATTTGCGCATTACTTCACGATACGGTGGAAGACACTGATATCAGTCTTGATGATGTTCAACGTGAATTTGGTAGTGAAATTGCAAAAATCGTTGACGGACTGACCAAGATATCAACCGTGATGGATGCCAACACGAGTCAACAGGCAGAGAATTTTAAAAAGATTCTTTTAACATTGACAGATGACCCTAGGGTGATTTTAATCAAACTGGCTGACCGTTTGCATAACATGCGTACGATGGACAGCATGAAAAAAGAAAAACAACTGAAAATTTCTTCAGAAACCATATATGTTTATGCCCCGCTGGCACACAGGATGGGTCTGTATAACATCAAGACAGAACTGGAAGATTTGTCGATGAAATACATGGAGCCGGACACATATAAATATATCGCAAAGAAATTACAGGAAACAAAAAAAGAAAGAACACGCTATATCAATGACTTCATCAAGCCGCTGAAAGAAAAGCTCCAGAAAACCGGTTTGGATTTTGAAATTTTCGGAAGACCTAAAAGTATTCATTCCATTTGGTCTAAAATCAAAAAGAAAGGCGTTGCCTTTGAAGAAGTGTATGATTTGTTTGCTATACGCATCATTGTCAATTCAATCGCTGAAAAAGAAAAAGAAGATTGCTGGAAAGTTTACAGCATCATAACAGATGAATACAATCCCTCACCCGAAAGGCTTAGAGACTGGCTGAGTAACCCAAAAAGCAACGGATATGAGGCATTACATACTACCGTAATGGGACCCGAGGGAAAATGGGTGGAGGTTCAAATTCGTACCAAAAGGATGAATGAAATTGCGGAGAAGGGTCTTGCCGCTCATTGGAAATACAAGGAGGACAAAGACGATGAAAGCAGATTTGACAAATGGTTTGGACAAATCAGAGAGGCGCTGAACAATGCAGAATCGAATTCTCTTGATTTTTTACAGGACTTCAAAACATCTTTTTTAGCTGAGGAAATATATGTATACACGCCAAAAGGTGATGTGAAAATGCTGCCTGTCGGAGCCACGGCTCTTGATTTCGCGTTTTCAGTTCATACTGCTATAGGTACAAAATGTATCGGGGCAAAGGTCAATCACAAATTGGTACCCATCGGACATAAACTGCGCAGCGGAGACCAGATTGAAATCATTACAAGTGCCAAACAGAAACCCAATTCCGAGTGGCTTAATCAGGTAGTGACGAGTAAAGCTAAAACAAGAATTAAAGATACTCTGAGAGATGAAAAACGCCAGATTGCCGAATTGGGTAAACAGATACTTCAAAAAAAACTGGAGACTCTCGGCGCCCAAATGAATTCCTCCAATTTGGAAGAACTCTGCAGCTTCTATAAAATGAGCAGTAATCTTGATCTTTTTTTCGACATAGCCATTAAAAAAATTACACTGAATGAATTAAAAGACTTTACGGTTCATGTAGACAAATTGATTGCACCTAAGCCAATCAAAATAACAGAGATTAAGCAGGAAATTACTGAGCATAAGCCTCTGGACAAAAAAGATTCTGAGCTCATCATTTTTGGTGAAAGCAGTGATAAAATAATGTATACGCTGGCCAACTGCTGTAAACCTATTCCGGGCGACAATGTTTTTGGATTCGTTACTTCCGGTGAAGGGTTGAAAATACACCGCACCAATTGTCCAAATGCAGCCCGGCTGCTTGCTAATTATGGACACAGAGTTGTAAAAACCAAATGGGCTAAGAATAAGGAGATTTCTTTTCTTACAGGCCTTAATATTGTGGGAATTGATGATGTGGGTGTGATCAATAAAATAACCAACCTGCTCAGTGGTGATTTAAAAGTAAATATTGCAGCAATGACAATAGAAGCAAAAGACGGAATATTCCAAGGGAATATTAAAATATTCGTAAACGATAAAGACGAACTCGATAATATCGTGAATCACCTGCTGAAATTGGAAGGAATCGAAACAGTGACCAGATATAATACAGAATAAAATTACTTCTTCAGAACTTCACGGCTGATTACTATTTTCTGAATCTCACTTGTCCCCTCTCCAATTGTACACAGTTTGCTGTCACGATAAAATTTCTCCACGGGAAAATCTTTGGTATATCCGTATCCGCCAAAAATCTGTACCGCATCAGTGCTGATTTCAACACAAATTTCGCTGGCATAGTATTTGGCCATAGCTGATTCTTTGGTCATAGGCAAACCTTTCATCTTCAGATCACATGCCTGATTGATTAACAATTCAGCACACTCGATTTTAGTAGCCATATCAGCGAGTTTGAAAGCAATCCCCTGAAAATTGGCGATGGGCTGATCGAATTGATGCCTTTCTTTGGCATATTTTAACGAGGCCTCATAAGCTCCTTTGGCAATACCCAGACTGAGAGCAGCAATTGAAATACGTCCTCCATCCAGAATTTTCATTGCTTGTTTAAAGCCGTCTCCTACTTCTCCCAATCTGTTTTCGTCAGAAATAATACAATTGTCGAAAATCATTTCCACTGTTTCGCTTGCGCGCATCCCCAGTTTATTTTCTTTTTTTCCGGCAGTGAAACCGGGAGTACCACGGTCAACTATAAACGCAGTTGAATTGTTTTTTGATCTCGGTTCACCTGTTCTGCAAATCACAACCGCTACATCACCTGACTTTCCATGAGTTATCCAGCTTTTTGCACCATTGATGATCCAGTTTTCTCCCTCTTTCACAGCAGTTGTCTTCATATTGCCTGCATCGCTGCCGGTATTAGGCTCGGTAAGTCCCCAAGCTCCTATGAATTCAGCAGAAGCCAACTTTGGCAGGTATTTATTTTTTTGAGCTTCATTGCCAAAAGTCAAGATATGGCCTGTACATAAAGAGTTGTGAGCAGCAAGAGAAAGACCAATTGATCCGCATACCTTAGCTATTTCCTGAATGATGGCACTGTACTCAAAATACCCCAGACCTGTACCACCATATTGCTCAGGCACCAAAACACCCATCATTCCAAGCTTGCCCAATTCTTTGAAAATATGAATGGGAAACTCCTGGGATTCATCCCAATCCATCAAATTTGGCCTGATATATTGATTGGCAAAGTCTTTTGCAGATTGCGACACCTGTAAGGTGAGCTCATTTTGTAGAAATTCCATATTAAGTCAATCGTTGAGGCCGCAATTTAGTGATTTTATGAAAAACTCAAATGATAATCAGGTTAAAAAATGATAAAATTCATATTCTAATTTACATAATGCAAACACGAATTTTATTCTACACTGATGTAATTGTATATTTTTTCATAAGTGGAATTGTCTATCAATATTATTTTTTTCAGATCTTCGGCAGACTTAAAATACCCATTCTGATTTCTGTATGTGATGATTGCATTTGCGAGTCTGTATTTGATATATGGATGATTTTTCAAATCCTCTAACTGAACCGTATTGATG